>JASLXP010000203.1 GCA_030740295.1 Planctomycetota bacterium | reverse complement strand
AAAGCCGTTACTCCAAATCCTGCTTCGACAGACGAGCGAATCCGCAGCCATGACGCTTTCGTCTAAACCGCCCTTCTCTTCCTCACCATGTTCCTGTTCCTTGTTCTCGGCCTTTTTCGGAAGTGGGGAAAACGCAGAGCTTGACCGGTTGCTCTGCCGCCTGCGTCTCTGCTGGGGCCCAAGTCTCATCGTCAAAAGAATCCGCCCGGACGGGATGGTCGATTCCTGCCAGACCGAAGTGACGGGACTGGACATGCACATCAGAACGGCGAGACTACGGCCAGAGTTCGTCCTGATCGCCTACCTGCTCCAAACAGAACCGCCCTGGACTTCAGGCCCCGGGAATCACTGAACCCTCGTATTTGCTCAGAAGTAAATCCGGTGACTCGAAATCGGAGTTTGAATGAGGGCTCTATTTCGCCGGTTCTTCGGAGCTGTTGCTGATCATAAAGCCCGGCTAAAGCCGTTACCCCAACTCCGTTTTCGCCGCCCTTCACAGTTACGACTGATCACGAGCCACCAGGAATCTACGCCAAGATGTTGGTCTGTCTATTGATCTTCGCGCCCGCAGTCTGCCAAATCCTCGCTGAGCAGGGCGACGTCCTTTTCTTTGCTCCTTTCGAGGGGAAGGCCGATGCTGCGGTAGCGGCTGGCGCTTCAAACCCGCGAACTGCTAAAGGTCTGACATTCGGGCCGGGGAAGCGCGGCACGGCGGTCAGAATTACCGATAAACAGCCGTTGGCCTTCGCCTTTGCGAAGAATGTGATTTCTGACGAAGGAACGATCCTGATGTGGATCAAGCCGGAATGGTCTTCGGAGGACGCGGTCTTCCATCACCTGTTCTATTCGGGCACGGGCAATCACGGCGGCAAGTTTCTGAATGCCATCGTGCTTTACAAATACATCCGAAGAAACCGGCTGATGCTCTACACCTCCAATGGGCAACCGACGATTCCGGCCGAAGGACGGACCCTCTGTTTCAAAGAGCCGGCAAACATCAAGAAGGACGAATGGCTGCATCTCGCTGTCACGTGGAGCGCGACTCTGGCAGCAACGGAAATGTCCCTTTTCATGAATGGGAAACGCGAGACGTCGGCACGCGGGGCTGTCTTCGTGCCTGAGGAGTCTCCTGAATCCTTTCGGTTGGGTGGTCCGAACGGAACCGGCGCCACCTGGTTCGATGATGTTCTGATCTTCTCTCGCCCCTTGAGTGGGAAAGAGATTCGGGCCCTCTACGAAGCCTACGGCAGTGACCAGGTCTCCAGCCCTGCCGAGATCCCTTTCCGGCAGAGCCGTGAGATTCAGCTTGCCCCATACGTGCACTTCGGGAAACAGAGGCTCGTCGTGAGCGCGGATTATCGCGGCTCTCGGACACTGATGGCTGGTAAGCCGGGGACGTTGCAGTTGAGTGTTGTTCAGGGCGACAAGACCGTGAGCAAATCTGTTCCGGCCGTTGTTGAAGGCGTCGTCCGGCCTGAACTGGATCTGGGAAAGTTTGCGCCCGGCCGTGCCCAAGTCGAAGTGGTTCTGCAAGACTCCACCGGCAAGAGAATCCGGACGGGGCGCATCACTTACGAGGTGCCTCAGATTCCTGGATGGATAGGGAACAGCCTTGGAAAGACAGACGAGGTTCTGCCGCCATGGACTCCCGTTGCTCAGGATGACGAGGCCGTAAGAGTCTGGGGGCGCGCCTACAACCTGGCAGCCCCTTCGATTCTGAAAGGAGTAACGTCCCAGGGGGAGAATCTGCTCCGCGCACCCGTCGAACTGTTGCTGGGGGTGCAGGACCGCAATCCTGCTCACTTGAGCCTTTCACCAGAGGAAACTTTTGAGAAGACACCTGCTGCGGTTGCTCAAAACTGGATGGGCTCACTCTCACCCATCGATGCGAAGGCCAAGACCCGAATCGAATACGACGGCTTCATGCGAATCGACCTGACACTCCGGTGCGACGTGCCGATGCGCGTCCGGAGCCTGACACTTCGAATCCCATTCACGAAGGCGGCGACTCTTTACCATCACGCCAATGGCGCCTGGAACGATCTTTCAGATGCAGGTGGGATCGGCCCCGCTGGCTGGTCGAAGCGGCTTCCGTTTGTTCCGTACATCTGGATTGGGAATGAAAGAGTCGGGCTGGCCTGGTTCTCAGAACACAGCCAGGATTGGAGGAATTCGGACGAGAGCCGGGCTGTCGAACTTCTGCGGACCATAGATGGCACGGACCTCATACTCCGGATCATTGACAAGGAATACACGCTTCAGAAACCAGTGACCTTTACCTTCGGTTTTATGGCGACTCCCGTTCGGCCTATGCCCAAAGGATGGCGAGACTGGCGGCAGGCATTCATCAGCGCGATCAATTTGAATTCGTACGTCAAAGCGGGCTGGGCAGCCGAGAATTGCAGGAACATCGGTGTTCTCTGGTCGAATCACGTGGGAGCATTCTGCCACTTGCCGACGAAACCAGCCGAAATGAAAGAGAAGGTCTCACTGCTGCGGGCCAACAACTGGCAGACCGTCCTCTCTTACTACGCGCTCAACTACACGCAGACCGGGACAACCGAGTACAACCTGATGAAGAATGAGTGGCAGCGGCACCCTTTTCATCAGCATCCCTGGGCGAGCAAAAAGCAACTCAGCTACGGCAGCCTCTGCAATGCCAGCTCGACCTGGGGCGATTTCCTGCTCCATGTGGTGGACAAGACCATGGACGCGACCGGAACCGACGGGGTATACCTGGACTGTTCGAATCCGAATTTCTGCAAAAATCCGCAGCACGGATGCGACCCGGGGCGGTATCCCCTGTTCGCCGCCCGAGAATTCTGACGGAGTTTGACAGAGGTTCTGTCTTCGCAGAACTCTCTAGTTCCTTGCCGTCGCCGAGCGGTGTGAGTATCGCGGTGTAAGACATTTTTTCGTAGCCCCTGACCGGGATGCTCAGCGTGAATGGCCCTTCCTCTTTCTGCCTGATGCGTGTGTGGAAGACATAGGTCTCTTTGCCATCCACTTTCTCCCGTGACAGGCAGCGGATGGACGTCCGCGTGAGCTTCGCTGGCGATGGTGCTTGGCCAAGTGTGTTGAGCGCGTACAGGTAATAAAGAACTTCCTGCATGAAGTACGACTGATGCAGGTTGGTGTGATTCGGAATCGAAACGCCCTGGTATCGAGGGTCGCTGCCCTGGTAGAGGTTGTCAGTGAAATCAGCGACCGCGTACGCCGCGAAAGAAAGGCATTTCGCACCGCCTGAGTAGATGGACGCGTGCGCAAGGATGTTCGTCTTGGCGTGATAACCGGTCGGCGGATTCGGACGGGAGAGTATCCAATCAGCCAACGGATCATCGCTTTCATGCCGCGCCTGCTCTGGGTGACGTCGACGTAACGCTGCAGGTAGGGCGCGAAGTCTTCCCATTGCGGGAACGAGCCATCTTCTCGCTGGGTACTCAGCAGGCGCTCCACGGTCTTTTCGAGGAACTCAAGGTAAGCGTTGTCCCATGTTTTGAAGTAAAGCGCGGCCGCGCTGGTGGCGCGGCCTGAGCCTTCACGATGCGGGAGAGGCCTTCCATCCCACAACAGGAGCTCGCCATGCTCGAGGGCAGGCGTCAGGCTGCGAGCATTTCCTGTCATGTAGTGATGCCAGAGCATGGCGTCGGCCGCGGAGTTGTAGGCACGGCGCCCGCCCGATGCCCAGTGCACGAATCCCTTGTAATCGCAGATGCCGCCGACCTTTTTTTCTCGCGGATAGTTGTATGAAGAGAATTCTTCGGTCGTGTAGTGACAGTGATCGACGTCTGCCACGTGGCGTGCGTTGGAATCGGCCCAGTCGAGCAGACGCCGATCGCCGCTGCGTATCGAAGCTCCGCCTCATGAGATCCCACTTGATGGACTGATGGCCTGGGTCTTCAGACAGATCGTGGTGCTCCCAGGGATCGTTTTCGAGATCGTAAAGCTCGAACAGGTCCTTGCTGTGATAATTTATGAACTTCCATTTACGGTCGCGATACATCGTGGCATGTGTCTGATCAGAATGATCGATGGCACCGAAGAACTCCGTCCGGACATGTTCACGATGCACGTGAAGAGGCGACTCCCCTTTCATCAGGGGCACCAGCGATTTTCCCTGCACATAAAAAGGGATCTCCATCCCCAGCGATTCGTATAGCGTCGGCACAAGATCGCTGCAGTACCACAGGATGTTTGGTGTTTCATTCATGTAAAACCTCTCTTCGGATAGCCACCCGTACAGAAAAGCGCGTATAATACAGATCTACTTTCAAGGCCGACGTGAAATACATGCGTGATGACTGGCGAAAGATCTTGAGCGAGATGCCTCTCGAAGAATTGAAGAAGGCACGCCTGTACATCGATCTGCTCCTCCTCAGGATTCAGGACGGCGACCCGGAAATCGAAAAGGAACTCGGACTCCTGGAACTGGAAGAGCGGCAGAAGGACAAAACCAAGCCGCCAGGCGGCCAAGAGGGTCGGGAACATGAGCGGCACAAGGTCAATTATCCGTGTACCTATCAGGTCATCGGCGGCCCCAAGGACAGACAGCTCGACGGCGCTGTACTGGACATCTCCGCCGGCGGATGCCAGATACATCTTCAGCGGCCGTTACGAGTCGGTGAAATGATCCAGATCCGCATGCACGTCAGCGGCCAGGGCGAGAAAACCGTGCTCGGCCAGATCAAGTGGATTCGAGTGGACCCGACTGGTGACTTGAGCAAATGGCTGGCAGGCATCCAGTTCACCTTCGATCACGCGGTGGGATGACGGCAGGGCAGAGATGAAGAGAGAGCGCGCCATTGCGCATTACGTTTTACTCGTGACGCTTCAGTTCCCGATACTGGCACCAGATCATATCTTCTTCACCCTCTTGACTGGCTGTGGCAATGGCGGTTCCGTCCTCTGCTATCATCACTGAGCCGCCAGCCTGAAAGTGATGGTAAGAGAACCCGACGCGATTGGTTAGGACCATTGGCGTCTTCAGCTTTTCCACCATTTCAAAAGCGCGCTTGTCTTTGGCGACGTTGCCGCGATTGTTCTGCCAGAAAATCAGGTCCGGCCGATCCTTCTCGAATGTTTCCCATGCAAGGGGATCCCCTCCGTCCGCACAGATGATGCAGCCGATGCGGAGCTCGCCGACCTGCATCACAATCGTCCCGCCCCCGGCGGCAACAAAGCCGCGTTCGCAGCGGTAGCCCTGTTCAATCGGCACATATTCTTTCAACCATTCGTCCAGGTCATCCACGTGCGGCCAAAGGTAGCTTTTTCGATAGACACCAATTACTCCCTCAGGCCCGCACCACACCATGGATATGTAGGGACGCCCCTCGAAGACCTCGTTCAAACCAAGTGCGACATACCCGCCATAGTTTTTCGCCAACGAACAGAACCCGAACACCTCCGTGCTGTCCAGCGGACGCCCATACCGGACCGGCTCAGGTGTGTAATCAGCGGTCAGCCCTTCATGCAGAAAGACGTAATCCGCACCTTCCTCGAAAGCACGGCGCGTCCAGATCATAGCCTTATGGACGTTATGGTTTACTTCACAGGCAATAGTATCGAGCTGAATAGCGGCGAATTT
>JASLXP010000202.1 GCA_030740295.1 Planctomycetota bacterium | reverse complement strand
CTCACCAGGGCCCTCCTTGATAAACAGGAATTCGTCGCCGAGCGCGCGGCCACTCTCCTCATCAAACTCACCGGCCAGGAATTTTCTTTCAAGCATTCGCTCACCACAGCCGAAAAGCTCCAGATTGGCCGCAAATATCAGGACTGGTGGCAGAAACACGCGGACGAAACCAAGGCCACCGGAAACGAGGAAACCAGCCCCGAACCCATCGTCGGCAAGATCCTGGCAGTCAATACCGGAGCAAAGATGGTGATGCTTGACCGCGGCCATGGAAACCACGCCAAGCTCGGCATGCAATTCTTCATCTTCAGAGAGGGCGAATTCATCGGCGCAGTAAAGATTACCAAGGTCATCGATAATGAAATGTCCATCTGCAGAATCCTGGACGAATTCACTGTCAAGGCGATCCAGGAAAACGACAAGGCAAAGAGCCAGTTGGAATAGGGAGGCGCTTGTTTGTGGTGACCGGCTTTATCCAGCGGGGTTTGGATCTCTGGAACAGGTCGTAGCACAACTCTAAAGAGTCGTAGCACAACTCCCCAGAGTTGTGAGAAGATCTCTAACTAACTGAAACCGCGGCGAGAGACATCATTCCACCATTCCAAAACTCCATCATTCCTCAGCCGGTTGATGAGCCGGCGAGAAGAATGAATTGTCCGGGATGTTCACGATATCCGTGTTGCGTTTGATGATATCGGAAAGGGTAGTGTTGCGGATCATTTCCTTCTGTTCTTCGGTGAGAGACGGATCCCCTTCGAAGTAGAAACGGTCGCCGTCGCGGAGGCGTTCGAACTGATCCTTCATGCCGGCCAGGAGAGTCTCGCCGACGCTTGCGCCTTCGACGTGGTCTTCGGCGAGCGCGCCGACCCAGAGGTCGATGTTGTCGACGCTTTCGTAGGCAAGTTCCAGCTTCTCGGCGAGCATCGGATCGGAGGTGATATCGCTGAAGCTCTCCTGCCGCTCGAGGCCGAGCGCTTCGCGGACCGAGTTGTAATCGGCGAGGCCGTGGTCGCGGCCGCGCTGGATGTTGAGAGAGGCCAGATCCATACCGCCCTGGCCGGGCCGGCCGAACAGGAAGTTGCGCAGGCTGTCCACGAATTTCGTATCCACCTTCTCCATTATCAGGGTGACGATACCCCGAAGGACAGGGTCAATGCCGCCTTCTTCAGTGACCTTTGCCGGATTCCAGAAAGCGTCGCGGAGGGTGAGATGTCCTTCCGGGATTTCATTGCCTTCTTCATCAAGGCGGAGCATCACCTCTTCGATGGTGCTGTGCCCATATCGGAAGAGAGCTGTGGAAAACTCATTGGATACCGTGGCATCGACGCTGGAGTCGTAGCCTTCGTACTCATCGAGCGCACCGTCACCGAGCAGGGCCGGCATGTATTCATTAAAAGTGATGTTCTGAATCTGAGCGGCGTTTATCTTGCGCGCACGGTCATAGATTTCATCGTCAGTAAGGTCTGGGTTTGCGGCTTTGATTTCATCCGCCAGGCGGTTGTGCTCCCGGACGAGCAGCGTGTGCAGCGAGATGAGAGCAGAATGTTCATTGACGCGGACGTCGCCGGCGACAAAGAAACCTTCCTTCATACCAACGCGGGCGTTGTCCTGCGTGCCATCGTTGTATGGCATGAAGTTTCCTTTACTGACCTTCAGCTTTCCGTCTTCGCCGGCGCGCAGCCACTGGGCCCGCTCATCGTCTGAGCCATAGACCAGGCCGCCGTCGACCCAGCCGGTGATGACGTTTACCTGTTCACGGGGGTTGCTCTCGTCGGTCCCCGACATCTCATCGAACATGCTGCGTTTGAGGGAGATGCTCTGGCCGCCCTTGCCCCTTGGATCAAAATGCTCATCACCGATGGGCACCTCTATATGGGCTGGCTCGCCACTGCTGTCGGGCGTGAGGTCTGTATCGTGCGCAACGAACTGACCCCACAGCCAGGTCATGCCGGAGAGGCCACGCTCATCGGCGACGGAATCCGGCTGATCAAAAACGATGTTGCTGATGAATCTTGGATTGGCACGGTCCGCGCCCGCAAGCGAGGAAATGCTGTCGCTGTATTGAGCCGGAGCCAGGCGGCCGAGGTTCGTGTGAGCCTGGTTCATCATCGGGTGCGCTTCATTATTCTCAGAGCCATCGGCGTTCTGGGCTTTGAAAGCCATCTTTGCCTCTTCGCTGAGCGTAATGGAATCCGTGCCCAGTGAGTAGAGCTTGAACCTCTGACGAAGATCCGAAGGGTTCAGCACATCACTGAAAACCGCGCTCTTCAGCCTGAGGGAGTGCGGGTTCTTGTGGTGTTTTGGTGACACCATCTGGTTGTCTGTAGCGAAGACGCTAAACGAGCTGATGGCACTGCCGGACATGATGAATACTCACTGGTATCGAGAGAAATCGGTGTTGGTGATAGTTGGACG
>JASLXP010000201.1 GCA_030740295.1 Planctomycetota bacterium | reverse complement strand
GCCATTCAAGGGCCGCGGGATACGCTTAAGGATGCTTTAATCACTGCCCGGTAGTATTGTGTCTTCATGCAGGAGTTACAACCAACCAAGGTCTGATCGTGAGATGAGAATTAATACAGAAGCAATGATAGCTGTTCTATTGATGGCTGGGTTTTCCTGCGTCGGCTGGTCGGCGGAGGACAAGCCGAATATCGTCCTCTTCCTCGTCGACGACATGGGCTGGATGGACAGCACGCCTTACGGCTCGAAGTACTACGAAACCCCCAACATGGATCGACTCTCCGGTCAGTCCATGCGGTTCACGGATGCGTACGCGGTACCGCTTTGCTCCCCGACGCGGGCGTCGATCCTCAGCGGCCAGTACTCGGCACGGCACGGCGTGACATCCGCGACAGGCCACCGGCCTGCGGTGGCCGAAGACCAGTCTCGTTATCCAGAGTCGGCATCGCCCACGAAGCGCTTCATCTATGCCGCGAGCAAGAACTACCTCGATCCCAAACTGATCACGCTCCCCGAAGTGCTGCGCGAAGCCGGCTATCGCACGGGGCACTTCGGCAAGTGGCACCTGGGACTGAGCCAGGAACACTGGCCGGACAAGCACGGGTTTCAGGTCGCCTTCCACGCCCAGCCCAGCCCCGGGCCGCCTGGTTCCAATTACTTCTCGCCCTATGGCGTCCACAAGACCGGTGAGCCCAGCCCCAAACGCCCAGTGGGCTCCATCACCGACGGACCCAAGGGTGAGTACATCACTGACCGCCTCACCGATGAAGCGCTCAAGTTCATCGAGACCAACAAGAGCAAGCCCTTTTTCCTGAACTTCTGGCACTATGCGGTCCACGGTCCATGGGGACACAAGGAGAGCCACACCGAGAAGTTCACGAAGAAGACCGACCCCCGCGGTCAGCAGCGCAACCCCGTCATGGCCTCGATGCTCAAAAGCGTGGACGAGAGCCTGGGGCGCGTCCTGGAAAAGCTGGACGAACTGGGCCTGGCAAAGAACACCGTCTTCATCTTCTACTCAGACAACGGCGGCAACACCCACAGCAACACGGACAACGGCGGCAGGTTCGGGCGTTTGCTCAAGGCCAGTGTCCCGTGGGCCGTGAGCTACCGGAAGTGGGCAGGCATGGAAGCGCCCACGAACAACGCGCCCCTGCGCGAGGGCAAGGGCCGCATCTATGAAGGGGGGCAGCGCGTGCCGATGATGGTGCGATGGCCCGGTCGCATTGAGCCTGGCACGACCAGCGATGAAGTCGTCGCCGCCATCGATCTGTTCCCGACTCTTCTCGATGCACTGAATCTCTCTAAGCCGGCAGGGCACACTATGGACGGCGAATCTTTCCTGCCGATCCTGGAGCAGCGGGGCACCCTGAAACGCGAAGCCTACTTCACTTGGTTTCCCCACCTGGTCCCCGCGGTTTCGGTCCGCCGGGGCGACTTCAAGCTGATCCGCCGCTTCGAGCCCCACGCTCTGTATCCCGACACGGTCGAGCTCTACAACCTCAAGGACGATATCGGCGAAACCCGGAACCTCGCCGGCAGCATGCCGAAAGTTGTGAGCGAGCTCCAGGCCTTGATCGATGGCTTTGTGAAGGAGACTGGCGCGCTGTATCCAAAGCCGAATCCCGCATTCGATGAGGAGGCTGCGGCGCGTGCCCGGGAACGAGCCAAGGGCAAGTCATCAACGCAGCGCAGCCCCACCCGGGGGCTGGTACCCAAGCAGTGCCGAATCGTGCCGATCAAAGGAGCCGTCCGCGTGATGCCCGAGGGCAAGCTGCCCTTCCTCGGGACGGCCCAGGTCAGGCTCAAGGGGTCGATGAGGATGCGGCTCCGAGCACGCAGCGTCAGTGGTGACGGCGGCACTGGTCGCATCCAGTGGAATACCCAGGGTCAGGCCGAGTTCCCTCGAACCGGCCAGTCCCTGACGTTTGAGTTGCCAGCCGGAAAGGACTGGCAGGAGGTCCAGGTCACCGTGCCAATCAAGGGCTTGAGCCGCCTCGTTCGCATCCACCTGCCCGGCGCCAAGGCGCTTGAGATCCAGTCGATCCGATGGAGCGCTAAGGGGCAGAAGGAAGTGGCGTGGGACTTCTCCGGCGTCGCGCCCTGAACAGATTGAGACCTGGCCGTGTGATGAACACTGATACAAATGACTATCGATTCATGAGCGGACGCTTCTCTTGTGCAATGTTCCTGGCCGCGAGCCTTGTCCTCGCCTCATCCGCGTCTGCCACCGTTTATGAGCTTCGCATCTATACGGCCAACGAGGGCATGCTGGACGCCTTGAACAGACGTTTTCGTGATCACACCGTTCGCTACTTTACCAGGCACGGAATGGAGCCCCTGGGCTTTTGGATACCGACGGCGAAGCCGAAATCGAAAAACACACTCATCTATATTCTCCGACACCAGACGATGGAAGCCGCGGGCGCATCCTGGAAGTGGTTTAACAATGATCCCGGGTGGAAGAAGGCCGCGAAGGATTCGCAAAAGAGCGGGCCCCTGCTCGTCGGGAAGCCCGAATCGATTTTCATGAACGCGACGGAATTCTCTCCGCAGTTCATAACGGGTGAGAAAAATGCCGACACCGTCTTCGAGTTGCGCATTTATCAGACCAAGCCCGGCAGGCTGGCCAATCTGGATGCCCGCTTCAAGCTTCACACAGTGGCTTTCTTCAAGAAGCACGGCATGGAATCCGTTGGGTATTGGCATCCGAACAGATCACCGGAGTCGCAGAACACGCTGATCTATATCCTCCGTCACCGCAGCGCCAAGGTGGCGGACGTGTCATGGAAAGCATTCAGCGCGGATCCCGGATGGAGAAAAGTCGCCAGAGAGTCGCAGAAAGACGGCAGATTTCTGGCCGCTCCTCCCCAATCGACCTACATGAAAGCGACCGACTACTCACCCATCATCGCGGGCGACGACCGGAAGGGATCGGAAACTGCCGCGGCGAAAACGGAGGACTGGAAGCAATCCTACAAGCCGCCTTATATCGATAAGAATGGCACCCGCGCGGGCGGTTCCGAAGTTGTCCACATCGTATCCCACAAAGGAAAACTCTTCGCGTTCAACGGCTACTGGGGGGACAAGATGTGCGGCCACCAGTCCTCACAGGTTCTTCGGCTCGATCACCCGGATGCGAAATGGCAGGTGGATCTGGAAACAACCAAGTCAGCCCTGAAATACACAAAAGGGAATCTCCTGCACATCAAGGGCAATATCCTGAAGTCGGTCACCTTCACCACCGATAAACACGGGAACCAGATCAACGAGAACTTCCTGTTCGCGGCGTCCTGGGCTTTCAACACCAATAAGAATCTCGACCAGGCCGTTTCTGTGTTTCTGCGCGATGACGCCACCGGAAAGTGGCAGCACAAACTGCTGATGGATGGGTCACGATTCGAAACAGACAAGAACGGAAAGAAGCGCAAGTTTCGCCGTACTCCCCGCGACGTGGAAGTTTATCGCGATCCGATCACCGGAATCGACAAGATATTTCTTCTGGTTGGGGACCCTGGCATCCTTGCCGGTGTGTTCAACGCTGAGACCAGGCAGATCGAGTGGGAGCAGAAGCCGGAACACCCTCAGGACGGCAGCACCTTCAAGACCAGACCGCTTGGCCTGACCGTCGCCAATGGCAGACTCTACTTCGCCGTCGGCGGCCAGGTTTTCGGGCGCAACAATGGCCCCAAGCCAAACTGGTCAGAAGTCTACACGGTTAGTGGAAGGGTCAATACCGACGTCGGCGGAATCCGGGGATTGAGTACGGTGAAGAACCCGAACGGCCGGGGTGATTCTCTCATCTTTATTTGGCTGCCGCGGGGCAGAAGCGCGGGCCAGATCACGCGCCTGGACGGACCGGAGCACAAACCGGTCAAGGAAACAACGTTGAGAGATCTCTTTAACAGACAGAAGCTGCATGGCGGCGCCACATCTGCCGGCAGCCTGGGTGCCTATAACAACTTCCATCCGCTGACAGACCCTCGCACAGAAAGGATGGTGCACCTGTTTGGATACCAACAGACGGTGAATATCAAAGACAAATCTCTGACATGGCATGGTTACTACGGCGGAGCCCTCTATGGAATCCGGCGACACGACTCGAGCTATTACAGTGGGGCTGTCAATGGAATCTGGGCGCCCGGCAAACCCCTGCTCGTCACACCACGCACCTTCTGCCTCTCTCCGTTCCCCGAGGAAAAGAACGTGATCTACATCGGCGGCTTCGACAGCAACTTCAGAGAATGCTCAGACCGGGCCTGGATCTTCAAAGTCGATTTCGCCACCGCCCTCGGTTACGACTGAAGATACCGCCACAGCCAAAAGAGCAATACTTCGACACATAACCTGTAACCTTCTGCCCTTCACTACGTCTTTGAAATAGCCTCCCTGTGCTGTATGTGGTATGGGAGTAACTGCGCGACAGCCAAACTGAATCTCCAAACCACCATTCGAGGACAACATGAAACGCAAGACGCTCACAGCGCGATGCGCGGCCGCCGTTCTGTTTCTCCTTCCTTCTGTCAGTCTCACTGCCAACGACATCGGGTTTATCGAAAAGTTTGCGCTCGCCCGCGATCGTTCCGAGCCCCTTAAGCAGCTCATCCCCGGCACTGAGGATTACTACTACTACCACTGCCTCCACCTGCAGCATCAGCAGAAATTTGGTGAGGTGGAGAATCTGCTGGCGCAGTGGATCAAGCGTTATCGATACACGGGACGCGTGGAGGAGATCCGCAATCGGCAGGCATTGCTCCAATACGATAAAGATCCGAAGAAGGCGCTGGCGTTCATCAAGCAGCGACTCAACCTTCGATTCGATCATCAGAAGAAGGTGATGCGCGGGCAGTCCGTGGCGAAGAAACCGTCTGTCCTCGATCAGAATCTCATCAGCCGAAAGCGGCTCACCGACGATGCCTTCCGGCGCTACCGAAACAACCTCCACGGGTTCGAGGACAGCGCGCTCGATTTCCTTGTCACTGCCAATCTCTCGCCCGACCAGCGCCGGGATCTCCTGCGCCGGCTGAAGCGCCCCGACTACCCCAATCTCGTCGACCTTGTCGATGCCGACCTCAAGTATCGGCACAGTCGCGGATTCGGTTCGCACGGCATCCATCGCAACATGCTGCTGAGCCAGCTCCAGGAGCTCGGCCGGCGCCAGCCTGCGCTCATGAAGAACGGCAACTACGTCAACGCGGTCATGAGCAAGCTGCAGCCCGGGCCAGACGAAGACTGGCATTACGATCCCGAAACTCGCGGCGCGCACCTGATGCGGCTCTGGAACTTCGTGAGCAAACTGCCGCCTTCGCAGAATTCGCTCAAGGCCAACATCCTTTACCAGCGCCTCGCCTTTGACGAAACCCTCGGCCGCCAGGATAAGCAGCGCTTCATCGAATACCTCAAGCTGCCGCGCCCCGTTCACTACATCAGACCCGAGTATCTCAACCGCAAGGAAAATCGTTACAACCGCGTCAACCTCCATGCGAATTACCAGTCTGTCACGAGGCTGCCGCCGATTCGCAACGAAGAGCCGCTTGTGCGCCGCTACCTCGATCACTTCCTTGCCGATGCCGCGGACACGACCGAAGTCGCGGAGTATTTCAAAGCGGATTATCTCAAGGAGGTCTTCGCCACGGCCAAGATTCTCAATGGCGTCGGCGACATGGAGCAGTGGTATTCGATGCTCTCACCCGCCCGGTACAAGGCACTCAAAGAGCGGGTCGACATCGAGTTTCTGCCCACCAACAAGAAGCTCTTCCGGCCCGATGAAAAGGTCTCTCTGGGGCTCTACATCAAGAATGTGAAATCCCTTATCGTCAAGGTCTACGAGATCAACACCTACAATTACTACCGTGACCGCGGCCGCGAGCTCGGCACGAACATCGACCTCGACGGCCTGGTGGCCAATGAGGAGAAGGTGCACGAATACGACGAGATCGCGCTGCGTCGCGTGTCCCGCACTTTTGATTTTCCGTCGCTCAGGAAGCGCGGCGTGTACGTGGTTGAGTTCATCGGCAACGGCAAGAGCTCCCGCTCGCTCATTCGCAAGGGCCGCCTCAATTACACGGAGACGACCACCAGCGCAGGCCACCGATTCAAAGTGCTCGACGAAGACAACAAACTCCTCAAGGAGGCCAGTATCTGGCTCACCGGGCACGAATACCGGGCCGATAAAGACGGCGCCATCAATGTGCCGTTCACTAATCGTCCGGGGAGGCAGACCATCATCCTCAGCGCAGGCGGCCCCAAGACGAAGGCGTCCGATCGTTTTTCCATTCTCGATTCGTTCCTTCACCAGGCCGAGCAGTATGAGCTCGTCGCCGGCATCCATGTCGACCGCGAATCTCTCGTGAAGCACAAGAAGGCCAAGGTTGTCGTCCGCCCGGCACTCTATGTCAACGGCCGCCCCGTTTCCCTTTCCATTCTCGAGGAGGTGAAGCTCGTCATCTCCTCCGCAGACCGGCAGGGCGTCAGCACCCAGAAAGAGGTCTCCAATTTCAGGCTCTTCGAAGACCGCGAATCCGTGTACGAATTCCAGGTGCCGGACGAGTTGACCAGCATCGCGTTTACACTCAAGGCGAAGGTCAAAAACCTCAGCAACAATCGCAAAGAAGACAAGGCGGTCCAGTCCCAGTATTCGCTCAACCAGATTGACGGCACGGACAAGATCGAAGACTTGCACTTCACGCTTATCGACGGCAATTATCACGTCCGCGTGCTCGGCAAATCCGGCGAGCCGCGCCCTAACCAGCCGGTCTACCTCACGCTCAAACCTCGGCACTTCAAGAATCAGGTGAACGCGGTGCTGCAGACGGACGCAAGCGGCACGGTCCTCCTGGGCCCCCTTTCCAACATTCAACAGGTTAAGGCTCGCGGCGGACAGGGCACGACCAAGACTGTTCATCCGGCGAGGGCCAGACGCACCTGGCCGAGCTCGATTCATTCCAAGGCCGATGCACCAATCCTTGTCCCATACATGGGAAGCATGGATGCAAAGGTGGAGGATGAATTCTCGTTGCTGCAGAAGCGCGGCAATACCTGGCACAGCCAGTGGCGCTCGAAGCTCGGCATCAGGGACGGCTTCCTTCAGATCGGTGGGCTGCCTTCCGGCGATTACGACCTCTACATTAAGAATGCAAACCAGCGTATCCCGGTGCGGGTCGCCGAAGGCACGGAAGAAGACGAGTGGCTGCTCTCACGTGTCCGGGCGCTCGAACTGCAGGATCGCAAGCCGCTTCAGATTACCGGAGTCGAAGCCCGCGACGACGTCATACGTGTCAGCCTCGCCAATGATTCCAAGTTCACCCGGCTGCACGTGAGCGCCACCCGCTTTGTGCCGGAATACGGCGCCTACCAGGCATTTTCACGGGTGCGTCCGCCCGTGGCCCGGTACGGGAATATCCTGAAAGCCACTTCGCAATATGTCTCCGGCCGTAAGATCGGCGACGAGTATCGCTACATCATCGAGCGCAAATATGCGAAGAAGTTCCCCGGCAACATGCTGCCGAGGCCCGAGCTGCTGCTGAATCCGTGGAGCGTCCGCACGACCGACACGGGTGAGCAACTTGCCAAGGGCGGGGAGAAGTGGAAGAAGCTCACAGACCAGCGCCGCCGGAATCTGCAGCATTTCGGCGATCCTGGCAGAGGCAAGGGCAAGAGCAATGCAGGCAGCGCAGGAAGCTTTACCAATCTTGACTTCGTCGGTGAGCCAGGCCTCCTCCTAACCAACCTGCGCCCGGAAAAAGGTGTGGTCACCATCGCACGCAAAGACCTCGGCGACCGCCAGCATCTGCGCATTTATGCGGTCGATCCGGAGACCACGGTGTTTCGTGAGCTTTCGCTCAAACAGGACGCGCAAAAGTTCGCTGACCTTCGTCTGACCCGTGGCCTCAGCCCGGAGAAACCATTCACCGAACAGAAAAAGGTCTCACTTTTCAAGGCCGGCGAAAAGTTCATCCTCAAAGACATCACCACCTCCAAGTTTGAAGTTTACGACAGCCTGCCCCGGGTCTACGCTCTGCTGAGCACATTGAGCGGCAACAGCACACTTCAGGAGTTCGCGTTCATCAATTCCTGGCCGAACCTCAAGCAGGAAGAGAAGCAGGAGAAGTATTCAAAGTATGCCTGCCACGAACTGAACTTTTTCATTTACAGTAAAGACCCTGAGTTTTTCAAAAAGGCCATTCAGCCGTTTCTGAAAAACAAGAAGGACAAGACTTTCCTCGACCGCTGGCTGCTCGAAGAGAATCTCGATGCCTACCTCGAATCGTGGAAGTTTGCCCAGCTCAACATGGTCGAACGCATCCTGCTCGGACAGAGCATCCGCAAACGCCACGCGTCGCTGGCCCGTCACGTCAAGGAAAAGTTCGACATGATTCCGCCGAACATCGAACGCTTTAATCAGCTCTTCAAGACGGCCATCAAGGGCAGCGCTCTCGACACGGGCGACCGGTATGGCTTCGCCAAGGCCGGCCAAAGCGAGAAGCTGCGCCGCGCTCCCAAGCCGGGAGAGGCCCTTCCTCCGATGGAAGCGCCTCAGGCTTCGTCGGCCTTGGGATTGCCGAAGAATCAGAATCGGGCCAGAGAAATGGCTGCCAAGGCCGTGGCCAAGGCAGCCCCATTGAGGTCAAAGAAGCCACGTGCAGGAGGAAAGGGGGAGGCAAAAGCGGATGCAATGGATGATGCAATCGAAGCAGAGGAACTCGCCGAAGGTTTCTACAGCGAGGAGCGCGAGGCCCGCCAGCACACCCGGCAATTCTATCGCAAGCTCGAAAAGACCAGCGAGTGGGCGGAAAACAACTATTACAAACGCACCATTCAGCAGCAGAACGCGGACCTGGTCAGGGTGAACGGATTCTGGAATGACTACGCGGCCTTTGATGGCGAGACCGGTTTCCTGTCGACGCACTTCCCGCAGGTCACGGGAAACTTTACTGAAATGATGTTCGTGCTGTCGGTCATCGACCTGCCGTTCGAGAGCAAGGAGCACAAGGTCACCTACGAC
>JASLXP010000200.1 GCA_030740295.1 Planctomycetota bacterium | reverse complement strand
GATCGATTCATCGGTGGTCGTATCCACATCCAGGAGCAGGATACCATCCATGCCTCGAAGCAAGGCAGGGCTCATCTGCGCGGTGATGACTGTTTTCAGAACCGTCCGGTATCCGGCCCCATTCTCCGGTGAATCCCCAACCGTCTTTTCCAGGATTTCGCTGCCACCGAGGACTCTCTGCTTCATGTGATCCCGGATGTGCTTCAGATTAAAGATGCTCTTCTTCTGTCCTGCCCCGGCGTTTCCTGCCAGTGCGAATTCAAGCCACTTTCGCGGGTTCTTGAAGCCTTTTGCGAGATTGAGATCCTGCACGATGACGAGACTCAGCTTGTCACTCACCCGGTAGCTGCGCTCGATCTGGTTGTCGAGAAGGAGATCATCCTCCCCCAGTTGGGCGACCAACGTCTGCTCTTTCCCGCCGAGGGTCAGGGGAATCTCGAGTGTCTTTTCGCCCGGCGCCAGATTCACCGCTTCCTCGTAAAGGACTTTTCCTTTTCCCGTGCGAATGCTCAGCCAGGTATCGGCAGTTGCCTTTTTCCCGTAGTAGCCCACGCGTACATAGAAGAGGGTGGGGCGGCCCGCCAGGAGAAGATCCATGGCAGGAGTCATGTCCAGCAGTGCGAAATTATCGGCCGAAGGATTTTCGTAGCTGAGGCCGAGAAGTTCTACCTCCTGTTTCTGAAGGGCCTTCACCAGACCGGAGTAATCATCGAGGCCGATAAGGTCCTGCCGGCTGAAATCCGAGAGGATAAAAAGTTCTTTCCTGCTGAAATGGCTGGTTCGGAATTCGCGGAGAGCCGTTCGGAACCCTCTCTCAAAATCCACCCTTTGCTTCGACAGGGTCAGCGTCCCGAGCAGCTCTTCCATCTCCAGGTCGGGGATCGGAAATGTTTCGAAGGTCAGGGGCTTGTCAGGGCTGTTGAGCGTCAGAATATCCACACGTCCGCGAAAGGCGCCGGCCTCGAGGATTTTTCGATAGAGGCTCAGGGCCGCATCCATGCGCCGGCCGCTCTCATGAGAGGCTGCCATGCTCTCCGACATATCGAGCAGTATCATCCGATGGGTCGACGCGGGGGCAGTTGGAAACGCGCCGCTCTCGGAAGGCGCCCAGTCCAGAAACGGCATCAGGAAGGCGAAAGGCAAGGCGACAAAGGACAGGGTCCTGACAAATATGATGATGTACTGCTTCCAGACATTGACCTTTGACTGAGACTTGAGGGTCCGCTTCAGGATATAGGTGGCCGCCCAGGGAACGTCCCGCTTCTTTCTCCGGAACAGCAGGTACAGAATCAGCGGCACGGCCGCCAGGGCGAAGAAACCCCAAAATGCGGGGGGAGCAAAGAAGTGCATTGAAGATGACCCCAGACCATTGACGTCAGGCGCTAAGGGCGCTCAAACTTAAAAGGATCGTAACTATGCCAACTATTTCCACTACGACGGAAAGCTATCTAAGTTTCTTCGCAGACTACGCTGCGAAGAAATGGCCCTTCGGGCAACGGCAGTCAGCATCCCGCGGGCTCTGCGGCTGCCCCTTGGGCAACTAATAACCATCCTTCGTCTCTCTGCAGATCTGAATCTGTCATTGAATACGAACTCAGCGATTATTCATGGCCCTGGCCGTAATATGGTGCGCGGTCTTGAGCGATCGTAGCGGACGTCATTGAACAGCAGTTCAAGTTCCTCGCGTTAACATCTGCTCATCATCACATATTACAGCTATGAAATCGCCAGCCCCACTTTGCATGGATCGCCGTTCTCGGCCACCGGGTTGCTCTCCCTTTGTCTTGTACTGACGATCCTGAAAGCTTGCCCGGATGCGGTCTTTGTTAACCGATAGAGAAAGTGGGGAACGTGAAGTGGCCCCGCTCTGCAACTCCTGCTGCGAACCTGCGCGCTGCGCACTGAGAATGTCTTCCTTTATCTGGATCACCTCACTCTTCTTGTTGAATCCATCGGAAGCCTCCGAGCTGGTCTTGAAACGTATGGCCGCCGAAGGGCTGAGTCCGGAAAACTGTTACCTCAAAGGTCTGAGCATCACCGGCCCCGGAGCGAAGGGCAGACCCATGCCCTACCCGAAGGATGGCTTCCCCTGCGACTGGAGCTTTGATGACGGCTCGCTCTGCGGCATCAACGAGCAGGGAAGCGGGATTCAAAACATGCGCGCCGAAGGCGGATTGCTGAAGTTTTCAACCCTCGACAAAGCGGCCTATTTTTCCTGGGGGAATTTCGTCAAGACGAAAATGCCGCTCCGCTTTGGATACGATCGCCTGAGCCCTCAATGGTGGTCCCGCCTGCAGTGTGTGCAGATTCGCATGAAACAGAGCCTGTCCGAGAGCAAATGGCAGGTTCAGGTGAAACGCCACTACCAGGGAAGGCTCAACACTTCACCGGCGGCCACCGTGCGCGGCACGGACTGGCAACTGGTCACGATCAATTTTTCCAAAAGTGGATTTCCACCCTACACGGGTTTCCGGCTCTTGACCGAAACGGCCGGCAACGATGTCGAGATCGATTGGATTCAGCCCTGCGTCAGAGGCGGGCGGTCCTGCTTTCGCAAAACTCTCGAGCTGCCGGCAGCGGTCCGCTGGGCGAAATGCTCGGCCAGTGCAAGCCCTTACTTCACGGTCTACGTGAACGGCTCGCAGGCATGCAAATCGCCGAGCCCGGTCAACGAATCCATGATCTGGAATTACGAGCCTGATCCCGCGTTGTTCCGGAAGGGAAAGAATGTGATCGCCTTCGAGCATGACCTTGCCTTGGGTCATTCGGCACTTCTCGACGGCGCCCTCTTGTGCGAAGACGGCACTTACATCCGTTTCGATTCGGACGCGACGTGGAAATTCAAGCAGGACACCGAAGGTCTCGACTGGGCGGGTCCGGACTTCGATGACGCCGGCTGGGCCAACGCAAAGGTCGCCCCCTACCAGCCGGGCCAAGGCTTCCGCAGATTCTGGTTCAATCCTTCTTATAAAGGCCCGATTATGGCTTCGCCTTCGGATGGCCGGTCGCAGCCGGTTTTCGGGCACGGAGAAAAGGTCTCCTTAAAGATTGCCGTGGCCCGGCGGGAAGGCGCATCGCATCAGATCGATTACCAGGTGCTCGATGAAATGGGCGACGGATTCCATGCAAAAGATCGCCTGGTCCGGAAAGGCTCTCTCCCGCTCAAAGCGGACGGAAAGGACGGGGCCGCAATCCTCGAATTCGCTCCCGGTACGCTGCCGCACAATCGCGCCTATGCCATCGTCCTGAATCTGAAGACCAACGGAAAGGACATCGAAAAGCGTCGTTACGAAATCGCCGTCTGCGGGCCTGTCGATCAGCCGGTGATCGAGAATCCGAAGAGCTACACCGACGGCATGGAGCTCCGGACGGTCTGGGAAACCGACGCCGCGGCGGAGCAGCCGAAGGGCGAGTTCCTCTCCTGCGACGGCAGCGGCCGGGAGCGCGCCAGCCGCGTCATCGAAACGCCGCTCGGCAAATTCCGTCAGCCTTACGATCGGGCCAACATCGGCGGCATGCACGGAGCGAACTACATCTCCTTCAAGTATCGCATCAGGGAACCCGGGCGGCCCCACCTCGCTATCGCGGAATACCCGGACGACACCGTTCGCGTGCAGGAGATGCGGCTGGTGGAGATGCCGCCTTCCGGGGCAAAGGTCATGCTCGGGAACCACACCGCGGTGCTCGGCCTGGAGAATCCCCTGACCCATCAACTGCGCCGGCACCACGTGGTGTTCTTTCCCAGCGAAAAGGAGGGAACGGTCACCATCTTTTCCGAAGGCATGCGCGGCAGCGGTTGGATGCCGAGCATGGCCGCGCGGGTGGGCAGGATCCGCATCCGGCAAATCAAGAACGACATCCCCATGCGCCGCATCCTCGACGCGCCCGGCCCGGCCCGGTGGATTGGCCAGCAGCCTGAAGCCGGTCCGCGCCAGGTGATGCAGAGCTGTTTCGCCAGCCCGATTGCCGGGCTCTACCGTACGTGGCTGCTTGCCAGCGATACGCCGAACTACTACCGCAACTGGATGGTCACCACGATCAACATGATCAAGCGGCTCCGCTTCGCCGGCGAGAACGCCTACTACTTCGGCCAGTACATGTACTTCAGCAGCATGTTCCCCAACAGCCACACCGAGCGCACCAACTTCGAGGGCGCCTACGGCCTTCGCTACGGCGGCAGCCTGCGCGACCATGGCGTGTTGATGGCAAAGATGTTCGAGGAGAACCAGCTCGGCCTGTTCACCAGCCTGGAAATCACCGGCTTCTCGCAGTTTCACGTCAACGGCACCGAAGAACACATCGCCGATGGCGTGCAGCCCTGGGCCCAAGTCGACCGGAATGGCCGGCAGCACTACTTCGACAACAAGCCGAAGAGTCCGGTCTATCCCAACTACCTCATGCCCGAAGTCCTGCAGCGTTACCGAACCCTGATCGGAGAAATCATCGGCCTCTATGCAAAGCAGCCGGGCTGGAAAGGGATCGTCTTTCAGGTAAACGAGCTCATGGGGCCGTCCTGGTTCATCCGCAACCGTGACCCTTACTTCTGCAGTTACGATGACTTCACCATTTCTCTCTTTGAGAAAGAAACTGGAATCAGCGTCCCGGTCGACAACAGAGATCGGAAACGTTTCAGCAAGCGCTGCGACTGGCTGCTGGCCAATGCGAAGAAGGAATGGACCGACTGGCGATGCGCGAAAATGACCGAGATTTACGAGTGGCTGCGAGACGAGCTCAAGCAGGCGCGCCCGGACCTGCAGTTCATTCTCTTTGCCCAGTCCAGTTTCATGTGGCCCCAGCTCGGCGAACAAACGTCTTCGCTCTATGAAAGGGCGAGGGAGGGCGGCCTGGACCTCGAACATTTCCTGAAAGACAAAGGCACCATTGTCGCCGCCAGCACTGCGGCCAGCCGGGACGCCATCGAGTGGCTTGGTGGAAACGCGTCGGTCGGCGCGGGCCGCTATTACTCTCACGACGATGAACGCCTCTCCCTCGTCTCCAACGACGGCAAGAACGGCATCGCGATCAGATACAGTTGGACCGAGCCGGACGTTCGTGCGCCGAAGGACTGGCCCTGGCAATACTCGGACGCTGAAAGCTGGCCTTACCCGTCGGCCGAATACTTCTCTGATTACTGGACAAATATCTTCATCCGGACGAATCCGTCGTTCATGCTCCACTCGCTTCAGGACATCTCGATGTGGATGGGACGAGAGCGCTCGATGTCCCGCTTCGCCCAGGCCTACCGCTCCATCCCCATCACCCGGTATCGCCGGCTCAAAGGCAGCGGCAGGGACAGCAACGTCTGGATAGCCGTGGGAGAATATGAAGGCCAGGCCTTCGGCTACATCGCCAATCCCCAATGGTGGGAAACGGAGGCCGATATCATTTTCGCCGCCGGCGTTGAAGCCATGGACCTGATCGAGAACAGGCCAATCGAGGGGAAGGCATGGAACTTACACCTCGAGCCCTACGCCATCCACACCTTCAAACTCACAGAGCTCAATCTGAGAGACCCCGTTCTTTCCTGCAACACAGAAGTCAGCAGAAAAGGCAAGACCCTGACAACCGGTCTGCTCCGGGAGGCCCGCAAGAGACTGGAGACGAACCGAAAACTTCTGAAGCAGATTGAACGGGAAGCATCCGTCACCGCACTTGTGAAGAGCGCGGAATCCGCCATTGCCGCTGCCGATTTTTCTACGGCCTGGGAACTGCTGACTTCCTACCCCTACACCTCCTTGTGGACGCGAAAGATTGTCAGGGAAAAGCAGGGCGCCCACGTGCCGCGCAAGCTGGTGGCCGTGAAGCGCACCAAGCCCATCACCATCGACGGGGACCTGTCGGACTGGCCGCCAAAGCCCCTTGGCCACCTGAACGAATCGAAGCAGATATTCCGTGCGAGCGAAGACCTCGCGGTGAAGTGGAACGGAAAGGAAGACGTTTCCGGTGACTTCCGCGCCCAGTGGGATTCAAAGCATCTTTTCCTCGCTTTCTCGATCACCGACAACGCAATCTATTTCCATCCGGACGTACTCCACGAAGGCGATTCGGTCGAGGCTTACTTCGATTCGGAATTGGGCAAAGACCTGGGCGAGCGAACTTACAGCGAAGACGATACGCACCTCAAGTTTGCCCCCCTCGACGGCAAGAAAGGACGCCCCCGTCTCTATCGGAAGAAGGCCAGGAATCGTGACCAGCCGGTCGACGAGCTTGAAGTCAGTTGGCAGCAAACCGGCGACGGCTACCGGATCGAGGCCCGTGTGCCATGGAAGCTGATGCGCCGCGAACCGGTCAAAGAAGGCCTGATGATTGGATTCGACGTGCTGGTCAACGACGCCGACGGTCCCGGCCTCTTCAAACACTGGATGATCTGGTCTTCTCACCAGACAAAATGCTTCAAAGACCCCAGCAGTTTCGGCCGGTTAATTCTGGGCAATGAAAAAGGCGAAGGTCCTCCGGAAGTATTCATTCGCAGCGGCCATCAGTCCTACCACCGCGCCAGAAAACTCTTCGCCGAAAACAAAGTGGCCGAGGCAGCCGGAGCCGTCCGCGATGCCCTGACCAACGACGTCTGGGACAAGAGCAGCGAAGCCGACCTCCGCATGCTGCGGGATGCCTACGCCCTGGGCGCGAAGGTCACTTCACCCAAAGATTTTCTGAGCATGACCCGCGAAGTGCTCGACGATCCATTCCTGCCCGTCAACATCAAGACCTCCGTCGCCATTGCCCGGTCAACCCATTTGTGGAAAGAGGATCGGGAAAGAGGCGAATCCGAGGCCCGCTGGCTCATCAGCGATCTTCCAGGCATCCGGGATCGCGATCGGGCCAGCGGCCACAACATCCTTTATCTCCTCGAACACAACAGCAAGAATCCCGACCTCGACAAGAAATTCACCCACCTCGCGTGGCAGCAGACTCTTCGCGGCGCGCACATCAACTACATCTACGATTTCATGGGAGAAAACCGGTTTCAGGCCGGCAAGTTTGATCTTGCGCTCGGCCTCTACCTCCGCGCCTGGAGCTGCAGCTCGGACAAGCTCGATACGAAACGGTTCCGAGACATCGGAGAACGGATAGAAGGATGCCTGATCAAGCTCGGCCACAAAGACAAGGCCGAAGCCTGGAAACGCTGGCAGTTAAAGAAACCTGCCGAAAGAGAGCCTTGCCCCATCATTGGCATCGGTACCCTGCCGGAAGAATGGAACACCCGATGGAACGCGCTGCCCTCAAAAATCGATGGCGACGGCCCCAAAGCCCTTTTCGAGAAAGCCTCCCGCCTCTACGGTATCGGCAAACTCCAGGCCGCCCGCCCGCTGCTGGAAAAAGTCCTGACCCAAGCCCCGTGGGCCTGGCTTCAGCGCAACACCCGCAACATGCTCAGCCTATACGAAAAATGGGGCAAGCACCTCCCTGCCAGCGTACCGTGAGCAGTGATCATGCTGGAGTAATGAGGGACGGGAGCAATGCTGCGAAACGAATCGCAGGCTCCATGTGTAATGCTTCATGGGCAATGGAACGCATACTGAAAATCTGAGCCTGGCCGACCACGATGATGAAGCGGCTTCGTGTCGCCGCAAAGATTAAGACAAAGATTTTGGTTGCGGCCGAAGGCTGCCGTAGGAGAACGATTAAGAGGTGTACACGCACACCGCGCAGAAGGATCGAATGCCCTACAGGTCTCCATACGTGGCATATACCTCATCGATGGGCATGCCCTCGGCGATGAGGCGGCGCTCTTCGTTTTCTGTTTCGCAGATGGCTTCGCAGCGGAGCATGACTTCGTCCACGAATTTTTTGGGGATGACCTGGACGCCGTCGGTGTCGCCAAAGATGAAATCACCCGGGTTGACGCGGACGTAGTGTGTGAGGTGGCCGGGAAGGAAGATGGGCTGCTGGATGGCGGTGATACCCCAGCCGCCGAATGCGTTTGGCCGAGTGCCCATTGCGACGACGGGGAAGTCTTCCATTTTTTTGATGTAGAAAGTGTCACGAACGTTGCCGGCAATGATGAGCCCTGCGCAGCCGTGATATTTCGCGAGTTGGCAGCTCATTTCGCCGAAGTGAGCTGGCTGGGTGTCGCCCCCGGTATCGTAACAAAGAACGCAACCGGGATAGACGGTCTTCATCATGCGCTTCTGGGGCGAGCCGATTTCCGCGTATTCCTTTTCGCGGGCTGCTTTTTCTTCATCGGTGATTATTTCGCCGGCGTTCGAATGAAGCTTCACGGTGAGCGCTTCGCCGGCCAGGATGAGGTCCGGTCGGAGCGCGAAAAAATCCGGCGAAAGGACGGTATCCGTGGCGCCAAAGCCGCTGAGCGCGTCGGACACGCAGCCGCCGAAGAACTTCTTGTAACGCTGGACTCGCTCAACAGGTGAGATGTCGAGAGTACGGACTTCTTTGTCTTGCATGGCTGATCCTGTGGTCAGAGGTGTCGGGGGGCGGGGAAGAGGGGGCAGGTGTCGGGTGTCGGGGAAGAGGTGTCAGGTATCAGGTCTGGGATATAGGATTCAGGGAAGCGCGGTTTTGGCAAGAAGCTACGTGGGCAAGTTCATAAGTGGTATCTGTTACGGGAATGAATTGGGGCCACGACGGAGGCCTGGGCACGCCGGCGTCTCGCCGGCGTGCCCAGGTGGAACATCGAAGGTTGAGGCAGGCACCGAGCCCAAATTCATATCCATAACAGATACTAAGTAAATTTGGTCACGTGCCAAGAGATCGCTGAACCCTTCGGCTGAAGCTCAAGAGAAAAGACTCAAGAATCTT
>JASLXP010000199.1 GCA_030740295.1 Planctomycetota bacterium | reverse complement strand
TATTAGAACGCTGGCTGACATGGGAATGGCAGGTGGGCAAATTGACTGTGTGAATAAAACAGCTTTTGCTCCAAAAGCAACAGTTTTTGATGCCAGGCAACAGTTTTTTGCGCCACCATACGCGTAGGCCAAATGCCGACTTCGCGGGCAGGGATTTCCTTACTTGGCCCGAGATTACAGGGATTGATTCTTGGATCTGGGACGGGAGCTGTATTTCAAGCTGATGCGGATGCCCACAATATCTTCGTCGTGAATGGCAAAGACGAGGTTCCTGGAGTGGAACCTGTTGGCATTTTCCCGACCTGAAATAGGCACTGGTGGGTTCGTCAGCGCTTCTTCGAGTTCGCCTCCAATATGATCGAGGCACTCGCTGAAATCGAATTTAAGGTCATCGCTGAGGCCGTACTCGTCGCAATAAGTCCTTACCCCTTTTTCAGTTAGATTGTAAAGCTTGCCCTGGGCTCGGAGTGAAATCGGCAGAGCGGGGATATTCGACGGTAGTGGCTGATGAGACCTCGGCCGGCGGGCTGTCTCTCTCTTGCCATTCAGGCCGGTGACAAGCCTGCTAGTGGTTCTGGATTTCATAATCTGCCCCTTACTTGGGGTCCAAAAGGATGGTGTGCCGAGGGACCAGGAATTTAAGCCCAAAACGGTGCCCATGCACGGAGGGCTTACAAAAAAATGACACATGCTCCCAATCAGCGCGGCTTGGAGCTTGATATGGTGAGTGATGCCGGATCCGAGGATTTCTCATTTTAATCGATACAAGGGAAACAAAGGCGGACGCCCCACCGCCTTTTCCCCGAAATCTTCGACCAGTTCGAGATTTCTGCCGAGAGAGGATGCATGAAAGAGCCCTCCCGGACGATAGCTTGAAATATGGAAATGACTGAAACGGGCTTGCTCAGGAACTTCGTCCTGAGTGGCTGGTCCGGGCAGGCAGTCGAGATAGCCTTTGTGGAGCTCGCCATCCCGGCGATATGCGTAAGAAGATTGCAGACGGTATGCCTCAAACCAGTGGACATAGATGTGTGTGATGCCGGCATCCTTCAGTTTTTGAATCCCTTCTGAGATGTCGCCGCCCTGTGGACCGAATGCGAGGTCCATCAACTGCTGATCGAATACCGTCGCCACTCGGAAGTAGTTGCGGCTGCAATAGAAGGTCTGGGCTTCACCCACGAAGAGCACTTTCTCATCCGGTTTAAGGTTTTCATTCATGTAAAAGATCGCTTTGAAGGCCGGCCCCTGTTTTTCTGTGAGAACTTCAGGCGCGTTGCCGTCAAGAACGTTCATGCTCCAACTGCCGATTTCACTGCTGACGATCATCGCGTGGAATCCGTGCAGGCAACAGAGAAATACCAGAATGATCCGGCAGCCATACCTCATCCACCCTCTGCTCAAAGAAAAGCCCGCGCCGCACAGAACACACAAGGCAGGAAACGATGGCACAAGGAATCGATCGATCCGGTGAGTGAAATAAACCCACATCACCAGATACAGCGCGGCATAGCCGGCGAACGTGATGCATACTTTTCGTTTCTCACGTAGACCCATAAGAGCGAGCGGCAAAAACAGGAACAGCAACGGGCTGCTGCCTATCCCAGCCACATATTGCCGCCAGGCTTCCATCACAAAGCCGGCCGGCCCAACCGGTTGAGAGTGGTGTGCAGCAACAAATCGCGCATTTCGCGCCATGTCCCACTCAGGACCACCGAAGATCCCTCCCAGAAGTGGAAACACAGGGTTGTGTGTGTAAACGAGATTCTTAATCAGCCAGGGCGAAGCGATCGCCAGAGGAATCAGTCCAATGAAAAGTAAATCAGGCATCGCACGTTTGATCCCATTTCCCCCTCCTCTTTGTTCCCCATCTTTCTGCCATCCATCTTTTAGTTCCTCTTTATCATTATTTTTTTGCCATCCATCTTTTTGCCCTTCTTTATCCCTCTGTTCCCCATTTTTTTGCCCTCCTTCTTCCTGCCTGCTTCTACGAAAGCAGACCACGCCCACAAACACTACCGCCGGCACCCACACAAACAGAAAAGAGGGATACTTCGTCCCCATCGAAAGCCCAACAAAGACGGCCCCCAGACAACACCACCTCCGGGACTCGCCTGCCTCCCGCGACAAATACTGAATCAGGCAATACAGCGAGAGAAAAGTGTAGAGACTCAACGCCAGCGTATCGTAAGCCCGCACAGCGCTGCGCATAAACCACGGATTGAATACGAAAGCGAGTGCAGCAACCCAGCCTGCCGTAGCGCCAAAGAACCTCTGCGCCGCGAGGCCAATCGCGAGGATGCACAGAATACCAAGCTGTAGATTGATCAGTTTTGCAGCGAACGCGCCGATGAGAGCGTCTCCGGTCAACACCATTGGAAACAGATAGAGCATCTCCGTATTGAACGGAAAATTGGAGTAAACGATGTGCTCGATAAAGCCGATCCTGCCTTCACGAAGCCAATAGGCAGGAGCGCCCAGGTGATACTCCAGGACGTCGTAATCCATCGGTGGAACGAAACACGACAGGTAAGCCAGAAGAAGGATGAAAAGAATCGCGGGAACGTAGATTCGTGGCTGCTCCTGGCGAGCTGCCTCCGCCGCATCAGACCAGCATTCGATCAGAATCCGAAACCCAAGCACGCACGCGGTAATCGTGACCAGCAGAAAAACGTACTGACTCAGCCCGATGAGCCAGCCCGTCAGAAATGTGAACAGTGCGACAACTCCGAATCCGATGCTCGCGGCCATCACGAGACGTTCCAGGCCTGACAGCCCCGGCCCTATCTTTTTGAGAATCAGACTGCCTGTAACCAGCGCGATCAGAGTTGGGAACAGCGCGCACAACGTAATGAGAACATACCGCACCAGCCCCCCTGCCACCGGGGACTGCGGCAGCAGGTCACCCGTGCTCGAAAAGCACAACAACAGGGCGAACACAATGAACGCGCCCATCCCCGCCAGCCCGAGCTGAACGGGAGATGGAGGAGAGTTTTCTTCCATCCGGAAAAGGTAACGCGAAGTCTGTTCGAATTCGATGGGGCATGTTCTGCACGGACCGGCTTCCCAAAAACAAGTCACCCATTACACATATTTTGGCAGCATATTTCCGTGCGCCTCAATAAGGTCATCGCAGAGCGAAACAATCTCATCCAGTGTGAGCTCTGATCCAGTGTGGGGATCCAGAAAAGCCGCGTGATAAATGTGATCACGCTCGCCTGTCACTGCGGCTTGGATTGTCAGCAACTGAGTATTTATGTTCGTGCGGTTCAGTGCTGCACACTGCTCCGGCAGGTCCCCGATGAAACAGGGCTGGACACCGTTTCGATCCACCAGGCAGGGGACTTCTACGCATGCCTTCTCCGGCAGGTTTGTGATGAGGCCGGTGTTAAGGACGTTGCCGCCGATCCTGAAGGGCTCATCCGTCAGAATGGAATCCATGATGTACGAGCCGTATTCGTGTGTGCGCGAGTGTTCGAGCTTGGGGTTGTCCACGATCTCTTTGCTTCGCCTTTTCCAGTGCTCGATCTGATTAATGCATCGGCGCGGATATTCATCGATTGGGATGTTGTATTCGTCGATAAGCTCGGGGTACTGGCTTTTGATCCAGTAAGGGACGTATTCGGCATTGTGTTCGGATGACTCGGTGATGTAGTAGCCGAATTTCAGCATCATCTCGAGACGCACCATGTCCCAGTTCTTCTCTTCGCCCCTGCGCCATTTCTTCAGACGCGCGCGGGCTCGCTTCTTGATTTCGGGATAGAGGTCTTTACCTCCGTCCGTAATTTCGAGCAACCAGGCCATATGGTTGATGCCCGCGACTTTCCACTGCACGTTTTTGACTCTCTCGGCCAGGCCAAGATTTCTCAGAATGCCATTCGCGCACCCCTGCACTGAATGGCACAGGCCGACGGTCTTGATCGGCGTGAATCGAAGCATCGCTCCGGTCAACGCACACATCGGATTGGTGTAGTTCAAGAACCATGCGTCCGGGCAGACCTCCTCCATGTCCTTCGCAAAATCGAACATCACCGGAATGGTACGAAGGCTCCGGAAAATTCCGCCGATACCGATGGTGTCCGCAATGGTCTGTCGCAGGCCATATTTCTTTGGCACTTCAAAATCGATGACCGTTGAAGGCTCATACCCGCCTACCTGGATCGCGTTGACCACGAAGTCAGCGTTCTTGAGTGCGTTTTTTCGGCTCTTCACACCATGATGCGCGGTAATCCTTGCCCGGCCTTTATTGATGTTGTCGTTGAGAGTCTGCATCATCCGCTTGGATTCGCGAAGACGCTTGCCGCCTATGTCGTAGAGCGCAATGTGTGCATCCTGCAGCGCGGGTGTGAGAAGACTGTCGCCCAGAATGTTCTTGGCGAATACGCTGCTGCCCGCGCCGAGGAATGTGATCTTAGCCATGTTGATTTCTCCGATGTGTCAAAAGGAAGGCCGGGGATTCTATTGAAGGGCCGAGCGAATAGGAATTGGGATTGGGGAATCGGGATTCAGGAGTCAAGGTTCACCTCCGCCGCCATTCACAATTCACCTCTGCCACCATTCACTTTTCACCTCTGCCACCATTCACCATTCACTCCTCACTCCTCACCCCTCTTCCCTGTGGTGAACCTCACCGCAGTTGTTACATTGCTCCCGCCTTGTGCGGTGGATTATCACACTCATTTGAATTGCCATGCAGTGGCTACGCGTAACTCTGGCTGCGTCCATCGCGGTCTTCATTCTTGGCTTTCATTTTCTGGCCGCAGAGCAGGATGCTTCGCCTGACGCCGGCAAAGTCTCCACCCTTCTCCAGGCCGAACAGGAGCAGGATGATCAGGACTGGTCCGGCCAGATTTTCGGGCCGCTCATGTGGCCGTTGTGGCTCTGCTCGCTCATCCTCATCACGCTGATTTTCGAGCGGTGGAAAGCGCTCAGGCCGAACAACATCAGCGATCCGGATATGGTGTCTCGCGTCATCGACCTTGTGAGCCAACTCAAGATCGAAAAGGCCAAGGAGGAAGCGGAAAAATCGCGGACCGTCGTCGGAAGGGCGTGGGGCCAGGCGTTGCACGAGTTCATGCTGGGTGGGGTGAAGCTCTCTGATGCTCTGACAAATTCGACGCTGCTGGCGTTCAAGCCTCTTAAACGCTACCTCCAGGCAATCTCCACGCTTGGCGTCGTTTCGCCTCTGTTCGGGCTGCTGGGAACGGTGGTCGGCATGATCATCACATTCAGCCAGATTGCTGCGACGGGTGGCGCGGAAAAAGAAAAACTTGCCTACGGGATCGCTATCGCGCTCTTCACAACGGCCGGCGGGCTCATTGTTGCCATTCCGGCCATCGTCTTTGGGCGGTTCTTTTCTTCCAAGCTGCTCGGCCACGCGGAAGAGGCAGAGGCCGCGATCAACAGGATCAATTACCGGCACAGCCACGCGCTGGCGGAAGAAAATAATGGTGCGGGAGACTCTTCAGAAGAACCAGAAAAGCCCGAGGAGTAATGCATGCAGGGACTCTCGGACCAACTCGAAGACCAGAGCGATCAGGCTGATCTGACGCCCATGATCGATTGCGTGTTTCTGCTGCTTCTGTTCTTTATCGTCACCTCATCGTTTACCGAGGAGAGTCTCTTCAAGATCGACTTGCCCAAGGCCTCGAAGGCCGAAGTATATGATGTAGCCGGAGCGGTCGTGCTATCGATATCCAAAAGCGGCCAGTTTGCCGTTGGCAAAAACTACGTACCTGACGATCAGCTCTGGCAGAAGCTCTCCGAGCGTCACAATGAGGAACCGATCCAGACACTCATTATTAAAGGCGACCGAAACTGTCCCTATGAAAAGGTCGTCATGGCTCTGGATGTGGCCCAGGCCCTCGAAATCGCGGATTATGGCCTCGTGATAGATAGAAACACCTCTGCCGTGCTTGACTAACAACGCAGGTTTCACGAACATTCCCTCCAAAGCTGCCCGCATCTACATCCTGGGGTCGCCAGCATCCCGCTGGCTTTGGGAGCGACCGGTGGTCGCCTCTGCTGGCGAGATGCCGGTGACCCCAGGAGTCTCCTCCGCACGATCCAATCTTCGAAACCAATCAGGAGCTGATTTCTATGAAGAAGCGTAACTTCATCCGTCTGGCTTCAGTTTCCATCGCAACCCTGACTCTGAGCTGGCTTGCCGGCTGCGGAGGCGACCCCGCGCCAAAGCCTGGCGAAGGAGGAACCGAAGCCAAAGTCGATCCAAAGCCCAAAAGTGACGGGTCTGCCGGCGGTACGCCTACTGGCGAGCCAATCGTCATCGCCATTGCGGGGCCCATGACCGGTGGCGGCGCTGCCTTCGGTGAAATGATTCGTAATGCCGCAGAGCTCAAGGGCAAGGAAACCAATGAGGCGGGCGGCGTCAACGGCAGACCCATTAAATTCCAGGTTGAAGACGACAAAGGCGCGGCCCAGGAAGCGACCAGCGTCTCTCGCAAGATCACATCAGACGACAGCATCGTGGCCGTCATTGGCCACTTCAACAGCGATTGTTCACTGGCTGCGAAGCCCGAATACAATCGCGTCGGCATCCTCCAATTGTCACCGGGCTCGACGAATATCGATGTCTGCCAGGGTGGCGAGTGGACTTTCAGAAATCTTTACCGGGATGATTTTCAAGGAAAGTTCCTGGCCAACTTTGCACTGAAGGCTCTCGAGTTGAAAAAGGTCGCGGTCGTCTTCGAACAGGACAACTACGGCACCGGGCTCAAAGAAGCCTTCGAGGCAGAGGCCAAAAGAATCGGGCTCGAGATCGTGGCCCTCGAAACCTATTCCAGGGGCCGTACCCAGGACTTCAAGCCGCACATGACCAAAATCAAAGCAGTCGGCGCGGACGGAGTCTTCATTTCCGGCCTTTACAACGAAGCCGCTCTCATCATTAAGACTGCAAAGAACGACCTTGGCATGACCGTCCCCTTCTTCGGTGGCGACGGCCTGGTCAGCCCCGATCTGCTCAAACTCGGTGGTGCGGCCACAGAGGGCTGTTACGTGACCACGCCGTTCCTCTTCGGCACGAAACAGGAATCAGCGAAGGCCAGCAGTTTTCTGAGTGCGTTTCAAGCCATGCACAAAGTTGAGCCCGATACGTGGGCCGCGCTTACATACGACGCTTGCGGCCAGGTCATCCAGGCCATCGAGGCCGTCGGCACGGATCGCAAGGCCATTCGGGATCATCTCGCCGCTCAGAACACGAAGGAAAAGGGATACGACGGCGTAACCGGCCTGACTTTCTTCGATGAGAATGGTGACTGCCCCGGAAAACCGATCTACGTCACCCAGGTAATCGCCGAGATGAAAGAGGTGGACGGCGCACAGACGAAGACCTTGAAGTTCGGTGTCTCGCCCAAGCAGTTGCTGGAGTAGGCAGCGAAGAGAGTAATAAGTAATGAGTAATGAGTAAGAGCTGTGCCAGGTTCGTTGACCAATGGGCGAACGTGCACAACGCCAGAGCGGTAGACCCGGTCTGGGATTTACTCATCACTCATTACTCATTACTTATTACGCCTCCATGGAAGAATTCGTCGGTCACATCCTCAACGCTGTCACGCTTGGTGCGATCTACGCCCTGATCGCTGTGGGCTACACCATGGTCTACGGCATCATCAAGCTGATCAATTTCGCGCACGGCGAAGTATACATGGCGGGAGCGATACTGACCTGGTGGGCCGTCGAGGAGATGAAGATTCCGCTCGTGCTCGCGCTCTTTCTCTCCATGATCGCGTGCGCGCTTATCGGTGCTGCACTCGATTTCGTGGCTTACCGGCCGCTGCGAAAATCTTCACGACTCGCCGCGCTGATTACTGCGATTGGCATGTCGCTTTCACTACAGACGATTGCGCAGCTCGTTTTCGGTGCACGGCCGCATGCGATTCCGGACGACGCCATTCCGGGCTTCTTCAAACAAGGCTTCGTCTATTACGAAGGAATCAGCGGAAGGACACCGCTCTTCTTTGGCAAGGATCTCGCCTTGTGGATTGCTGCCGCGATCAGCATGGTTGCCCTCGACTATCTGGTACGGAAAACAAAGACGGGCAAAGCCATGCGCGCCTGTTCTATGGATCAGACTACCGCTGCCCTGATGGGGATCGATGTCAATCGCGTCATCACCTTTACCTTTATGGTCGGTTCTGCATTCGCCGCTGTTGCCGGGGTTTTGTATTCGCTCAAAGTGGGCGGCAACATCGAGCCGCGTATGGGCTACTACCCGGGGTTGATTGCCTTCGCGGCGGCCGTGCTCGGCGGCATTGGCAACATTCGCGGGGCCATGCTTGGTGGCATGATCCTCGGAGCAACCCAGGCGCTCGGTACCGGGTACATCGATTCCCGTTACGATTTTGCATATGCCTTCGCAGTGATGGTTGTCGCGATTCTCATCCGGCCGCACGGCCTGCTCGGTAAGCCGGAGGCTAAGAGGGCGTGATGAACAAGGTCATGAAAATCTTACGAATGCCGGAGTGGATCTTCCTGCCGCTGATTCTACTCCTGGTGTTGGCGATGCCTTTCATTCCCGCGCCTAAACAGAAAATCGGGGCGAATGGCGAAAAGACGGTAGTCATAAAACCGATCGGCTTCCGAGGCCAGATCCCGAGCAATGTGGAACGCATCTGCATCTACGCCATCATGGCCCTTGGGCTCAACATCGTGATGGGGTACACCGGCCTGCTCGATCTGGGGTACGTCTCATTCATGGCCACTGGGGCCGTGCTGACAGCGGTGGCATCGGTTGCGGTGGCAGATCCGTCCACCGGTGCGTGGCTGATCCCAGTCGGTGGCCGCACCGTGAAAGACGCGGAACACCTTTTCCATTTTCCCGGCTCATATCTCGTTATCGTTCTGTTCTGCGGCTTTGTCTGCGCGATGCTCGGCATTCTGCGCGGCATCCCAACCATACGGCTGACGGGCGATTACTACGCGATCGTTACACTTGGCCTGGCAGAGATTCTGTATATTTACTATCGAGTGGCCGATTGGACCGGCGGGCCGAAATCCCTCGCATGCAACGGGCCGGATATGCCCACGATGTTCGGCAGGGAACTCTACTACGACACGCCGTGGTTTTATTACACCGTCGCGGCATTCTTTCTGTTAGCCATGATTGCGGTTCTTCATCTCAGGGATTCGCGCACGGGCCGGGCTATGGCAGCGATCCGGCTCGACCCGACAGCCGCCATGTCATGCGGGGTCAATGTGAATCGCTACAAGATGATTGCTTTTGCTATTTCAGGATTCATCGGTGGCGTCGGCGGTTCTTTATACATGGT
>JASLXP010000198.1 GCA_030740295.1 Planctomycetota bacterium | reverse complement strand
GAGCATACCTGCCCAACGACCAGAAAACAGGAAAGGCTGAAGGGTTCCTTCGTAAAAAGTCGATTCTGAACACTCCACGCCCCGAAGGGGCCAGGCATGTCAGCCCGGGGCAACGCCCTGGGTTCAGATGAAGATGTGTGCTCCAGCCCTGAAGGGGCGTCACAGAATGCTGATCCTCAACAGTTTGTGACGCCCTTTCAGGGCTGATTCGGGCGTAAATCACTCACCCAGGGCGATGCCCTGGGCTCTTATGTTTTGGCCCTTCAGGCCGGAAAACGTTGGAGGGTGACTTTTTGCGAAGGAATCTGAAGACTTGCCAGGCCGGAAAGCGGTCGATGCTCGGAGTCTGATCGCTTTGGTTGATGCGTAATGGACCTAATCTCTGGCCGCAGACCGGTCCAGCGCGGTGATCTCTTCAGCAACGTCAGCCTTCAGCCGCGGCGTTCTCGGCTGCGAGGCTCGGTTCTGTCCTCCTTCGCCTTCTTGGCCAGACCCAGTGCGCAATGGTGGCTAAGGCCACGGGCGCGAAGAGCATCAAAGCGACTGTGTCGTCTCGAATCAGGTAGTGCGGCGAGCCGTCCTCATTGATCGTGGAACAACCCCAGCGCCCGTGACTGCCGAAAAGAAGGGCAATGTCATGCATCGGGTTGCTGAACCACATGAGGGAATACGGAATTGCGAGCCCGGTGACAGCGAGAAGAAGCACGTAGGTCCACGTCGGAACTCGGGTACGCAGCAAGAGATGTCTAGTGACAATTACCCCACAGAGCATCGCGAGAAACGGGAGGTAAGCAGACCAGAGAATGGGCTGTGTACTATCGGGATACGTGATGCGCCCAAAGATCTGGTATGCAGCAGTGGCAACGATGATCGTGATGCAGGCGACCGCGGCCACGACAAGAACCAGCCCCATCGCCGCATCAGCAGTGTTCGGGTAGCGTTTCATGTCTCTGCGCAGAACGGAAAGGGTTCTATCGAGAGAGGTCTGCCGAGGGTAGCGAAGCCGGCGAGCCATCTCGCACTCGACTCTGAAAAAACCGGCCTGAACTCACCCGGTTCGGCGAAAGCTCAGCTATGCGGATTGTATCGGGCGCTCTGGACCGAGTCGAGGGTTGGCCGCAGGATCGCGGAATGGGAGCGGTCGGTGGAGCCGTGTCATGCGGGGCATAGGGGCGGGATTACCCATTTAGCGTATCCGAGCCAGCTTCTGTCCAGAGATAGGATGTCTGCGCACATTCTTAGCGCTTTGGTGTAACGCCAACGGATGACTTCAATCAAGCTGCGTTTTTACATCCTCAAGCACTCGTTTCTTGACTGCAGCCCACAGCTTTTCGCCTTTTTCTTTAGAGGCTTTCGAGCCGTGCCCCATGGATCCTGAGGGATAGGTCTGACGCATGGTCTTGTCTGGTGGATAGCGATTATCAGGAAGCGGACAGTCGGTGGGGTTGGGGCCGACGAGTTCCGGACGCAGAGCCAGAAGCAATGAGGTCTCCGCTTCGTCGGCATGGTTCATTTCCGGCAGGCCGGATTCTTCCAGAGACTCGGCCCAGATTCTCGCCCAGTTCTCCCGCACCCAGAAAGGGTAACCCGCGGTGAAAACTTTGATGCCGTCATACTTATCCTGAAGCGATTCCGGGAACCCTCGGTAAACGACCACGTTGGCCCCGTGGAAAGAGATGAACATGATGGTCTTGAAACCCGTTTTGACCAGAGAGTCCACCACGTCGGCAATGATGGCCTTCATGGTGTCCTCAGAAACGGAAAGCGAACCGGGGTACTCCAGCCACATCTCGGACTGTCCGATCGGAATGAAAGGCGTCAGATACGCATCCAGCTCCTGAGCGATGACTTTGGCGATCTCCTCCGCAACGACTGTGTCCGTGCTCAGCGGCATGTGTGTGCCGTGCTGCTCGGTCGAACCGACGGGCACGACAGCGACATCGACGCCGGAGTCTTCAATTTCTTTCCAGGTGTTTTCCCAGGTGAACATGGATTTACATCTCCGGTGTCAGGGCATGTGAAGCATCCTCGCCCGCCTCACAGGTCATTCGCTCTTACACGCCTCGAAGTTATCAAAGTAGTTCAGTCCCCGCGAGTAAAGTCCTGGCGCGCCTTTTTCCAGCGGATTGTCGTCCTTTGCTTTCATCACTTCCTTCCCGTTCAGGTAACAGGTGATTTCGCTTCCTTTTGCGGTGATGCGCATGCGATCCATACGAAAGCCAGCCGTCTTCTTGTCGCCCTGGTCTTTTGGCAGTTTGTTCCACGCGGTACACATGCGGTTGGTCTGCCAGTCCAGCTTGGACGCTTCGCCGATTTCGGAGGTGGCGAGCTCTGTTTCCACGCCGGCCTGGCGTTTAACTATTCGTGCTTTCGATTTTTTGAAGATTCGTTCGATCTCGAATCGGTAGTGGCTGTCTTCGTCTGTCGCGCGAATGAGGATGCCCCACTTCCCGATGGGGCGCGTGGTGCGGGCGATCATGTCGACCTGAGCGTGGTAATCGGCCCACTCTGACCCAGGCGACCAGATCATGGCCGTCTCGGCCTGGCGATCCTGCTGGCCCATGGAGGTGAGAAAGTGGTGTCCTCTGGGAGTAATCTGCCATCGTCCCGAACCCTTGCCAAGATTGACTGGCGACCAGGCTGGATCGAGGTAGCCGCTACCTTCGTTGAAATCATCCATCATCTTATCGCTCGTAATGATGGTGGCGGTATCGCTCAGGCCACCTGCCTTTGCTGTGATGGAATACTTGCCTGGCTTGTCGGCGGTGAAAAGGCCCGCCGGGGTGATCGTTCCTCCGCTCGATGACCAGATCACTTTTTCGACTTCCACTCGATTCCCATCCCCCATCAGCGTGCGGGCCTGGAACTGCACCGGCATGTTCACCGGCCCGACTGCGTAACCGGGCACGGCATCAATCTGAAGCGCCTGCTCGTCATCTTCAATTTTGCGGACGGTCAAGCTCTCTACGTGAAGCTTCTTCTCCTTGAGTCCGGAGACCGTGTGCACCATGTAATACTCCGCCGGCTGAGACAGACGAAGGCGGACACTTCCTGCGGGCAGTTCGGCCACCCACCGGTAAGTGCGTAACTCCGGAGAATCGAGCCGCAGCGCGCCGAGCTTCGGGCCCCAGATGCTGTGCACCGCCAGACTCAGCAGAGGCCAGGCGACGCTGTGAGTGCCTTTGGCTTTGGCCTCGATGACGTGCCGGCCGGCCGATTCCACTTCAACGAATTTCGCCCAGTGCTTGCCGAAGTTTCCGCCTGACGCACCCGCGTTAATCGGGATTACCACTGGCTGCGTGGCCGTGACCCTAGGCAGCTCGATGCCCTTTTCACAGCGGGCGACAAAAGCCGCGAGTTTCTCTCCCTCGATCTCGGTACCTGGATTCGGCTGTGGAATCTCACCTGTCAGCGGCACAACTTCCAGAACAGTGCCGAGCATACTGCGATCAACACAGAAACCGGGCACGGTGAGCAGATTACGGTCGTCGGGTTCGATGACTCCCGACTGAATCAAGGCATTGTCCGTGGGTTTGCGATTTGTCCAGAGATACTTCTTGCCCTTCTCAACCTTAAATTTCTGCAGTCGCCAGAGAGTGATGTCTGTCTTGCCGTAGCGGGCCTCTGTGGGCGGTACCGACTGCCCGTTCAGCCGTCGGCCGTTGTCACCGATGCGGATGCCGGCTGCAAAGCGATCGGGATCGTCCGACAACTCCAGGCGTTTTGCCGTCCAGGTCTTGATATTCACACCGCCATCAGGCCGACGAATTCCGTAAGGATGAGGTCTGCCCTCTGGCCGTTTCGCCTGAACGCTCTTGTGCAGCCTTTCATAGGGGGCCAGCGCAACGTATTGTGGGGCCACCTTGCCTTGCCAGATCAGGTAACCATTCAGGCTGCCGCGTGGGACTCGGCGCCACTCCTGCACCGGCACTTCACCGAAGTTGACGTTTGTGAAAGCGAGGTAAGCTTCGTCGAGGGGCACTGCAGGATTGCGTGGCGAAGGCGCGTCGCCGATGTCGCACCACCACCATCGGCCGCCTCGCTTGTCTTTTGACAATTCGAGATAGACGCCGGGGTAGCCGCAGTCGTTCCAGTGACGCTGGTCGGCGCGAGCGTAGTTAGGGCTCATCAGCATGTCGAGCATCGGCCACGTCCGGGTGGGGAACTTGCGGGAATACCAGACCGGATCGTTCCAATCCCAGACGCTGTCGCCGTCCGGCGTCTTCAGATTCCACTGACGCAGACCGACCATTCGCCACTCCCTTTCTGCCTTATATTTCGCTCCCCAGAGCTCTTCCTGACCCACGCCGACACTGGCGATGACTTTGGGATGGTGAAGCCCAAGCATGAGCGTGTTGCCCTGGCCAGTGGCCGCGACTCGCTTGCGGTTAGCCTGTGGAAAAGTCTGGAAGTAATACTCCAGGCATCGCATCAGGCGATTCTCCGCATAGGGTCTGACGGTGGCCTTGCGTGGGTTTTCGCCCGTATTCAGGCGGTCGTGGTAGCCGAAACGATTCAGGGTCGGCCGAGCGATGTGCCACGCCAGGCGCAGCGGAACTTCCCTGGGTTGAGGCGTCGCATGAGTCGGGCGATAGTAATCGACGAATCGGTTCCAGGAAGCCCAGGGAGCGGAGTTTGGCGGCATCGGCGCGAGCCGCGTGGGCGGTACGTATGTGAGATCGACCCCGACCGTAGCGCCGCGCAGGCTGCCGCCCAGAGTGGTCCAGGCATTTTCGGGTCTGCTCCGTCGAAACGGCTTGTTGTTGTAGACAACCTTGCTTGGGTAGAGCCGAAAGTAGATGGGTGTCGACGGCTCGCTGTGGATATCCTCGGAAGGGCCTCCCCAGAAAACGTATTCGAGCATGTGGCTGACATAGGCCGCGCCGCGAACATTGTTGTAGTAGACGGTCTGCAGCACGGGCTTGGGCGCATCCACTTTCGTGTCGATCTCCTTACTGGAGTTGCCGGGGCCGAAGTCGCGCTTGTTTTCGAAGCCTTTGACTACCGAAGTGACAGCAAAGTAGCGGGGCCCCGGGTTCTCAATGGTGTGGACGAACAGGCCCGTGTCATTGCTGAGCTCCGGGCCGGTGTGCATGCCGTTTTTCTTGCCGAGAAGTGTGTCATCTTTGAGCCATTTCCCGCCATCGATTTTTTCTGGCCAGGTATCGTCGATAACGAAATTGATCCGCTGCTGTTCCGCATAAGTTTCGCCGAAGAAACCTTTGAAATAGCCGAACGCGGCATACTGGTTGATGTAAGCCCCGCGCGTTTGAACGGTCCGCCGGTAGTTGAGCTGTGAGTTCTTATGAACTTCTCCCAGCAACTTCGCCGCTCTCAGATTGGCACCCGTGATGGGCTGGTCATGCATGTAAATGCGGTAGTTCGAATCGCAGAATGCCCCGTCGTAGGAAATCTGCTCCCAAGTCAGGAAGACCTGGCCTGACCGATATTTCGCATTGAGTTTTGCAGGTTGCTTCGGTCGGCCAGCGTCATCACCCTCGATAGTGATTTCCAGGTAGGGCCGCATCCAGGCGAGAGCGAAGTTGTGGGGGATGAATGGAGCGTTGGCCTTCATTCCCTGATTGGTTTCCGGGTCGGCGATCCACGACTGCACCGCAACCGTGACATCCCATTCATGAATGGCGGCAAGTGTGTACGTGAAGGGATAAACCGTATCCAGTGGTTCCTCGCGGCTGCCTACCTGCCAGAGCTTGAATCCATCGAAGTCTTCTTCGAGCCATCGCTTCGGCAAATACCGGTTCGAGTATGGCTTGATGCGGCCATCGCCTGCATGCTGGGGCTGGAAGCTCATCCACATCCGCAGATGAGCACGAACGACCTTCGTACCTTTTCTGAGCTTGCTCAGGTCAAACCTGATCTCACCGCTCTTCCAGTCTTTGGCATTCGTGACGCTGCAGACCCCGATGACGCTGCAAGTATCCTGCTCCCCGAATCGGATGGTTCTTTCCTGTGCCCAGGTTGGGAGGCACAGCAGGCTGAGCAGTAGAGACATTTTCAGTGCTTTCATCGCAATTCACCTTTGGCTTTCATGGTGCAGGGATTGTCAGAATTCGGGAAAGCCCACAGACTCTCCCCGAAGCCTGGTGACTTTGTCAATCTCTGGGGCACGGGCCCTCAAATCCGATCAGAATACAGGACTCTCCTGGAGAGTCGTGCCAGATCCGGATGACTACGAATCTGGGCTGCAGATTCAGGCCAATTCGCGTCGTTTCTGATCGAGGCATTCGGGGAATAGTGCTTGCCTGTTGGGCGGTGGAGTCTCTCCGAGCATGGGAACATTCGCTGGCTCGATGTCTGCTCACTGGCAGGTTCCCCCTCCCTTTCCTCTCTGTTCGCCTTGACATCAATCACTGGTCGCTCTTAAATCCCGGTCTCGCCACAGACCCTCCCTTGTCTGGCCTCACAACCTCTTTTGAGACGATGCTGGCGCATCGTTTGGCCTCTTTGGATTTGCCCTCTCTCCCGCATGAATTACCTCTCCAATTCATTCGGCGCATGGATGCTTCTTGCGCTATTTGGCTGCAGCAGTTTCCTATCCGCTGCAGGAAAAAAGGAACAGAACAAGGACTACAAGCTTTACCTGCAGAGGGAGCTTACACGTCTCGAAAAGATGGCGGCCATGGAGGGGCTGAAGGCGGAAGCACGCAAGTATATCGAAGTCCGAATTGCCGATATCAAGGGCCGTATGAAGAAAGCGTCCGACACGGTGCCGGGCCAGACTGTCGAGTTTATGAATGCCCGCGCCTTTGGTTCGAGGTTTGTGTATGTCATTGACAAAAGCGGGTCGATGAGCGGGAAGCGGCTCGAGTTTGCAAAAAACGAGCTCTTGAATTCCCTTTCTCAATACTCTGAGAAGACGGCCTTCTTCATCATCTTCTACGATACGGGCGCGTATGAAATGCCGGCCAGCGGTCTTCTGCCGGCCACGTCTGAAAATCTTGACGTTTGCACAAAGTGGATAAAAGGGGTCAAGGCCGGCGGCAAGACGAACCCGTCCAGAGCCATCATCCGAGCCCTGGATCTCGCGCCCGATGCCATCTTCCTGCTCTCTGATGGTCTCTTTCATGATTCCTTCCCGGCAATGATTCAGGCGCTCAATGAAAATGATAAGCCGGTGGTCATTAACACCATCGCTTTCATGAGCGACGAAGGTGCGGAAGTATTGACCAAGATCGCGGAGCAGAACAGCGGCCAGTATGTATTTGTAAAGAAGCCCGAAAAAAAGAAGAGAAGTTTCTGGCCCTTCGGCCGAAAGAAGGACAAGGCTCCCCAGGACTAACCTTGGAGTACTGAATGAAAACTCATCTGAAAATCACGTGCGTCCTCTTACTCGCCGTCTGCCTTCCTGCCTCGGGGGCACGACCGAAGACCCGGTATGTCAAGGTCATCGTAAAGAACAATCAGAACCTGCCCATAGCTGGGGCGAACATCATGGTTGTCGACCTGGCAACCAAGACGCCGCTCGAAGGCCAGGTCTACAAAACCGGCGCAAAAGGGACGAAGGGCATCGTGGTCCGGGCCAAGCCGGATGTCGAGCTTGTCGTTCGCTATCCGGGCATGGTTGAAAAGCGACAGGCTGTTTACTGGTCCAACCAGTATGAGATCCGGCTTTCGCCGCCGTTGCAGCTTGCGCCCATTCAGTATTCAACTATTCCAGTGCAGAAGGTGGTCGTAGTGCCCGCCAAACAGAAGCGATCTGTGAGCATCGTGGTCGAAGGCGTGGAGGGCCGCCGTCTCCGAGATGCAGAGGTAGCCATCCTGGACGCTCGCACCAAGAAGATCATTGAGCGCAAGCTCCTGCTCGAGGGGCTGGGCAGTGTGGAATTCGAGGCTGAAGAGGATCTGGACCTGGAACTGATCGCCACGGCGCCGGGACGTAAATCCACCGCGCTGAAGCTAGGCGCGGGTAACAGTTACATCTTTAAGCTCAAGCGAAGAGAGGTACGCGCGAGCAGCAGTGCGGTGGTCAAGGACGCCGATGGCAAACCACTGACCGGCGCCCAGGTCATTGTTGCTGAAGCAGGGAAGATTCTTGCCCGGGCAACCTGCGACGCGAAAGGGACAGCCGCGCTCAACTATGCTTACACCGATGCCGCAGCTTTGACGATTGAGGCCGCATTGGATGGCTACAAGGCCGTTCGCAGGCCCCTGAACGCTCGCATAGCCACAACCAATATAAGCCTCGAGCCGATCATCCGCACCATCGACCGAACGCTCAGCCTGATCGTCCAGGGCAGCGCAGGCGAGCGGCTCGAACAGGCGGATGTAAGCGTTCTGGATGCCCAGACCAGCAAGATTTATGAGCGTGTCCTTCTGCAGCAGGGAGTCGGTACCGTCCGTTACAAAGCCAAAGAGAAGGTACAGCTTAAATTGCAGGCTTCTTCTGCAGGCCGGATTACCGCAAGCCAGCCCGTCACCAAGGCGGGCAGCTACACCTTCAAGCTCGAACGCAAACAGCTCAAATCAAAAGTGGCCGTCACCGTCAAGGACAACGTCGGGCGCATGGTTTCGGGCGCGACTATCCTGGTCACGGAAGAGGGACGGCAGCTCGCCTCCGTCACCACCGATAAGCGGGGCTGGGCAGAGGTCGGCTACGCGTATTCGAATGCATCACTCATCCTGATCGAGACCCATCACGGCGGCTACAAAACACGGAAGGCCCCCTTGAATCCAAGCCGGGACAACGCGGTCGAGATCGTCCTCATGCCGCAGCGCCGTGCGGTCAAGCCTTCCATGTATGCAGTGGTCGTTTTGTCGAAGGCGTTCACCGCATCTCCCAAGAATTTCACCCGCGTCCGGCAGACCATGAAAAAGATTATGAACGATTTCCACAAGAGCCCGGAGCTTTGGAAAAGTACCAGTGTGCTCTCCATCGGTGACGGCCGAATCCGCCAGATTCTGCCGATGACTGCAAAAATCAACGAGGGCGACGTCAAGCAGGCGTTGACCAGGTTAAGCGGTCTTTATGCCCATGCCGGCAGCCTGAGCTGGCGCGACTTGAAGAAACTCGCGGACTTCATCAAGAACTCGCGGCAGGTCGGAGAGGCCGGCGCGGACCTGTTGGTGATCGCGCCCAAGAATCTTGCCATGGATGAGAAGCTCAATCTTTACGACGCCGGTGGTGATGGCGTTATGGACGCTTTCCGACAAAACAATCTGAGACTTCGTCTCGTCGAAGTAGGTTTTACTGATGATCCTACACGTTCGTACAAGGAGCTTTGCGACAAGACGCAGGGCTTCTACAAGGTGCTGACGATCAGCGACAAGCTATTCGAGGAGGTTGCCAAACTGCAATTTCACTACCCCACCCCGCCGCCTCAGAATTGAGCTCAGCCTCCAGGCTTCCCTGGCCTGCCCGCCTTTGCCTCTTTCCTGCCCCACTTGGTCCTTGGCCAATTCTTCAGGAGTCGATCCATGAAAACTCAAAGTCCCAACCAATCCCCCCGAAGTGGCCTTGGCGCTCCGCGACAAGATTCCCGCGCCATGCAGCTCTTAGCCTTTCTGGCGATTCTTTCAATGTCGTGTTCTGCCGTGAGCGCGCTTGACATTGGCAAGGGAGAAAAGCCGTCACAACTTATCATGGGCCCTTCAGGACCCGTCCCTGTTTATGTCAGCGCGGAGAAAACCGAGATTCTGGACGCGCCCAAGGCGAAATCCAAAATCCTGAGGCACGCCAGGTTCCTCGAGCCTTACTATCTGGCGAAGGGGCCGGTCAAAGAAGGCAAAAGTGAGTTTGTCCTCGCCGCTACTGCGGATGAGAACCTGCAACTGAAAGATCTCATCGGGTGGATAAATACCAGGGATTGCGTCATGACCCGCGAGGGTACAAAGACCAAGCATGGGATCTATCGAAAGGCGCTGATCGTCAACGACTGGAAGCGGCTGAAATCTGTTAAAGACAAATCAAAGATCGCGGGGACTTCCGTTTTGAACGGCCCGGGCAAGGCTCCTGATGGCAAAGACTACGATACGCTCAGCGAAATCGGCCTTTATGATTTTTACTACATCTACGGCGAGGAAACTCGAGGCGGCAAGAATTACTTCCTTCTCGGCGACCGCCCGATCATCGTTTCGCATCGCCAACCGCAGGAAGCCATCCGCGGCTGGGTCGCGGACGCCCGGATTTTCCGGTGGGATACAAGGCAGGCGATCGAGTTCAACAAAGACAACATCAAAGTCAGAAACGAAGGAAAAAAAGAGGCGGACAAGGGGGTCAAGATTTTTGCGAATCAGAAAGAGTTGGAGTGGTTTACCCGCGGCATCAAGACCCCGCCGGGCAAGGAGGAGCCGCTCAAGCCGGTCGCGGAAGAGGACATCAGTGTCACCTTCTGGCGGCACAACTGGCAGCGCTTCCCGCTGCTGGCCTCGCTGGAGGCAAAAGGTTCCCGTGCCGGCCGCCTTTTGCAGGTCGGTTTCATCGGCGACCAGATTTATCTCGAAGATGAGAAGAAGGGCCTCTCGGCAAACGAACTTTCTGAGGCCAAAGAGAAACTTTCAGTTCTGCAGAGAAAGCTTCGCAACATTGACCTTCTCTTCGTCGTCGATTCCACCGGCAGTATGACCCGTTATTTCCCGGCCGCGGCAAAGGCAGTCAAAGCCATCGTCAATCAACTCTCCAAGTCATACGACCCCGATGATCCCAACCGGCCGGTGGTTCAGTTCTCCGTCCTTTTCTATCGGGATTATGTGGATCAGGACGGCCAGCCGAACCCGATCGATTCCTACCTGGTGAAACGGCTGCCCCTTACCCAGGATGTGGACAAGATCGTCAAGTTCCTCACCAACGAGCCACGCCCGCCCGACGGCGCTGGTGGCGACGAGCCGGAAGCGGTCTTCCACGGCATTTATCGAGCGGTTCACGAAGCCAAGGAAGAGATGACCGACCTTTCGTTCCGAGCAGTCGTGCTTGTGGGAGACAAGGGCAACCATCCCGAAGATACACGCGGGTACAACGTCGTGGACATCGCAAAATTTCTGCAGGACAACCAGATGGATTTCTATTCCATTCACGTGGTTGACGATAAACGTATCGATCGTGACCCGGACGTTCGCCTCTTCCAGGATCAGGTGCAGATCATCAACCTGCAGCTCGGAATGGAGCGCAACACTTCCTACTACCGCAATATGGATCCCAAGCAGGTCGCCAAATACATCGTGGAGGCGGGAAGCCGGGTAACGGAGGATTCGAAAGTCCTGGCAGAAATGGTTCGCCGTACGGCTGAAGGCGGACGAGGCGGCGGGCTGGCCGAGCTGAAGAAGCAATACGGTCTGCGCCTCACCGAAAAGTTTACCGCGATGATGCGCAAGGCCGGCGTCGATCCGGACGCATTTGTCAGCGACAGCATCCAGGTATTTGGCGAAGGTTGGGTTGCTGAAAACGACCCGAAATCAGGCATCGATCAGATCAAGGAGGTCATCCTCGTCAGCCGCGCCGATTACGAAATTCTCGTCGGCGTGCTGGCCGGCTTCACCCGCAAGCCGCCGAGTAAGGAAAACGTTCGCAAACTGTGGACGGCCGTCCTGATGACCAACCTGGGTGAAGAGAACGTGGATATCAATAAAACGATTGCCGAGCTCATCCAGAATCAGTTGGGCCTCGTCGTCCGCAAGAAACTGCTCCACAAGAACATTGATGAGATCAGCAATCTGCCCCCCAAAGAGCTCACCGATCTCTACAACGGTCTCAAGAACGATCTCAGACTGATGAGAGGTGTTCTCATGGAGCAGGATCTCGCACTGGAGAAGAAGAACGAAGGCGGCCGTGAGATCGTCAAAGTGAAGTCACTCGGTTTCAAGAAATATTGGTGGCAGGCGAATGATCAGGAATTCGCATGGATTCCAATGTCGCTGCTGCCGTAGATTGCTCCCCTCCGCAGACGCTCATTGGGGAACTATGCAAGCCTGCTTCACTCTCAACAATGTTAAAAAGACTTATGGCCGCACGAATGATGATTCCGTCCGGCCGGCCCTGAACATTGATTCGCTTGAAATCGCGAGCGGACAGACCACCGCCATCCTCGGCTATTCAGGGTCAGGCAAATCCACCCTTCTCAATGTCCTCAGTCTCCTCGATCGGACGGATGACAATGGCGGCGACATCACCTATCGAGAACAGTCATACAAGAGCATTCGGCATGATGAGCGGGCTCAGAATCGGTTGCGCGGCAACGAGTATGGTTTTGTCTTTCAGGACAACCACCTGCTGGAACACTTCAGCGCAGCCCGCAACGTCGCCATGGGAATTGCTATCAAGGGCGTACCGCTGTCCGAATGCGATCGCCGTGCAAAGACGTTTCTCGCGGAAGTGGGCATCGAATCAAAGGCCAAATCGCTGCCGAGCGAACTCTCAGGGGGCGAAAAGCAGCGAGTCGCAGTGATGCGGGCCATTGCGCACGAACCGCAGGTTGTCTTCGCAGATGAGCCGACCGGGAATCTGGATTGGGATACGGGACTGGCGGTAATGGAGCGCCTCGCACGCTGGCAGCATGAGTCCGGGCACACGTTGATCATCGTTTCGCACAACATCCACCAGGTGATCGACTTCACAGACCGTTTCGTCATGCTGAAGGACGGTGGGATTATCTTCAAAGGCGTCCACCCCAAACATGCAGAAACGAAGCTCGAAGACGAGGAACTCGTGGAGACGCCGGATCGATTGACCGACGTCCTCCGAGTCCATTCAAAAGTTCACCAGCTTGAATCGACCGCCCCATGAATCCAATGTCACGGTTGGCATACATTCTGAATTACGCGGTCAACGACCTTCTCCCGTTTCGCATCGCTGGCGAGACACCGGCCGAGAAAGCTGCCAGCCTGTTGGATACTTCGAAGCGATGGCTCACGACCGGATTGAATGTCCTCACCCTCGCAACGCTCATTGTGACCGCCCTGGTTATCGGCGGTCTGGTCATCGGCACGACCACACTCCTGCGCGAATACATCGAAGAGAATCCGCTCGCCCTCGTCGTGGAAATCCACGGCGGGCTCGGAGCATCCGTTAAAACAATCTCAGAGGAAGATGAGAAAGAGATTCGAACTTTCGCAGTTGGGCAGGATGGCAAAATCGCGCCGGACACCAACAGTGATGATTCAAGACGTGCCGTGCACCGCGTGGCCGGCTGGAACGATTACGCGCTCTGGTTTTTTAAGAGGGATGGCAGCCGTGATACCGATTTCTCATCCGGACGAACGGTACAGCCCAATGACCCGGTCCTTGAAAAGCTGTCATTCACTCAGAAGGCATCAGACCGTTTTTTCGAGCGCCCCGTCCTACCGCACCTGATCGTCACCGAATCGCTACTCAAACAGTTGGGATATGAAAAGCCCCCTGCGGCACTCAAGGTGGTCTATCAGCAGAGGGCCGCGCCCCTCGAGATTGTCGGCGTGGCGAAATGGCTGCCCGCGGGGGATTTCATTATCAGCGAGACTTTCTACAGGATGATTCGCGACCGGAAATGGCAATGGCCTCCGATGCATCGCCACGCGTACATGGGACCTGTTTCGGCTGGGCAGGGAAAACAGATCCTGGAGAAGGCAGCGAATTATTTTGCCGATCAGGAGGTCAAGGTAGAGCTGACTGAAAGGGCCGGCAGTGATAAATGGATCAAGGTGACTCTTTCAGGCAAGACGCGCTGGGACGAGGAATACTGGACATCAACCTTCTTTCCGACCATTTCGCTGTACCTCGGCGATTCCGGTTGGTTCAAGAATCTCTCGGCCGGGTTCGATGATGCTCTGCGGTCTGATTCGGCACAATGGTCGTCCGTTGATATCGGATTCACCCGTGCTTCGGCTTACGTGAAGGAGCTCTCACTCGTCCCCGGCGTGGTGGATGCGCTCAAGGCTCGCGGGCTCGGGGTGGATGATCGGATAGCCCAGGAGGTGGTCTTCCTGCAGCAGGTCTCCGCTTTCGGGCGGCGGTTGTTTGCCTGGGTGATCGGCGCGGTGGCCTTCATGGCCGCGGTCAACATAGGGCTGAGCTTTGCCCAGACAATTCGCCGCAAACAGGCCCAAATCGGCATCCTCAGGGCCTATGGTGCCAGCCGCGGATTTGTGTTCTCCATTTTCATTGCGGAAGCCGCACTGGTCTGGATCATCGCCGCTGTTTTGGGTTTGCTGATCGCATTCCCCGCCGGCGACGCCATCGGCGAGCACTTGATGAAGGTCTGGAATCAGAAGCAGGAGATAGGGATGGCAGGCGATGCCATGCCAAAGTTTTTTCGGGCACCGGCGTCTCTGCTGTTGTTGACCCTCGGCGGCTCGCTGCTGGTCTGCTGGATCGCGACCGGCTGGGCCGCCTTCCACGCGGCCCAGGTGAATCCCGCGACCGCGGTGAGATCCAGAGAGTGACGGGACGTAGCCGCAGGCTGCCAGCCTGCCAGCCCAACGAAACATGATGGGTCTGCCAACGGCACAGACAGACTTGAAGAAAACGGACCTACCTTCTGGCCGGATTAAACCATCGCTTCACGTCATCCAGTTCCCATTTGTGTTCCTTATCGGTGTAACAGATCTCGTCTCGGCGACACTTGACAATCGAGTGCACGCTTAGCGCAAGCACCCGGCTGTAGCGGAAACCGAAGCTGATGAAGTGGTAAGGGAACTCGAAGTGCGCGGACTGGCCGGCCTGAACCCTCTCCAGGTGATCGTAGATGTAGAAAGTAAGGCTGCCGTCCGCGCTTATCTGGGTGAGCTGAATCTCGGACGGATGGATCACGTGCGGCAACGAACAGACGTCTGTACGGCTGATGCCGTGGTTGTCTTGCGAGCCGATGTAGCAGTAGTTGCGGCGCTCGACCAGGAAAGCGTCATCAGGAACCACGCCATCAAAAACCGCGGGCACATTATCGACAAACCTGAAGGGAATGACCGCATCATCGATGACCTGTTCTTCCTGTTCCTCTTTGTGATCGATGTTCACCAGGTCGCTGAAGTACGTGGTCTCGAGGAATACAACTTCGTCCCCGGCGAGGTCGCATCCGAGGGGGCCAATTTCATCTTCCTTTTCGTTGAGGAGCTTGGATTCGTATTCCGGCTTCAGCAGGAAATCCGGGTCGGGAAAGGTGTCATGATTGATAGCATTGTCGCTGGCGTAAGCTCTCCAGATGGCCTCGCGGGCAGCCCCGTCGTGAAGTCTCACAGTGACGATTTCACGGCCGTAATACCGCTCGAGAAACTTGAAAGCATCAGAGCAGACATACGGGACGTGCCCGATGAGCGCGTATTCCTCGGATACCTGCAACGGAATCACGCCCAGGCCGACGGCGAGCACCGGCGGAATAGTGCCGAGCAGCTCGGGGTCCTGGAGTGCCGATTGGAGTTGTTGAACGGTCTGGAAATTCACTGAGATTTAATTACGTGGTGCTGACGCCCCGCGGCAGCATTTTGAACGCGCCGCGGAGCGTCAAGACCACTCAACTAATCAGCAACGACCACCACGGCCCTAGCTGGTTTCAGGTATTTTCGCGCCGCTGCCCGCAAGTCGTCGGGCGTCAACTTCGAGAGCCTCTCGTTCAACTTTGCTTCGGTGACTGTTCCCAGCCCTCGAAATTCTGAGAGGCCCATGAAGTAAGCTTGATTGACGCTGGTAAGGCGGCGCATACGACGCCTGTGTACGAGAGAATTGCGCACCCGGTCAAGTTCCTTTTGAGTGATTTCGGAATCCAGGAACGTTGCGATCTCGCGCTCGATACCGGCAATAGCTTTCTCGATGTTCTTGGGGCGGGTGCCGATCCCCGCCGCGAAGTAGGTGCCGGCCCCCGTGAAAGCAAAGCTGCAGCCAAGCGAATACGCCAGGCCTTCCCGCTCTCTGAGCTGGAAGACAAGCCGGTCAGAAAGGATGGCAGACATCATTGCGGCAGCGGGGGTGTCCTCATCGGGCACGTCTACCCGGTGACCAAAATAGATCTGGGCCTGGGCCGCGCCGGTCGAAGGGAGCTTGTGCGCGCCGGGCCTGCTGGCTTTGGCAAAACGCGGCGTCTTCTTCATGGCCGCGGCTCCCGTGTGACCGGCGAAGGATTGCTTTACTGCGGCCATCACTGTTTCTGGCTTGATGCCGGATGCGACGGTCAGAATGAGATTGCCTGCCGCGAAATACTTTCGATGAAACTTGATCAGATCAGCTCGAGTAATCCGCTTTACTGAATCCGCCGTACCCTCAACAGATCGCGTCAAGGGATGCTTGCCGAACAACTGCTTGTGAAATGCCTGCCGAGCAGCCTTGCGCGCACCTTGTTTTTTGCCTCCGAGCCTCGATGCAGTCCTTTCTCGGACCTGCTTTACCTGGTTTTCAGGAAAACCTGGAAAGCGGATCATGTCGGCCAGCAACCAGACTCCGCGTTCCATATGGCGATCCAGGGTCTCCAGGCGGATGTATGAATACTCCCTGGAAAAGTAGTAATCATCGTAAGGGATGAACCGGCTGTCGGTCACCTTCAAGTTGCCGCTGATGTCGTCGAGCTCATTTTGAATGGCTGCCGCGCTACGGTGATGAGTGCCCTTCGGCAGGAGTTGGTGCATCAAGTCGGCAATGCCGTCTCTGCCTTTGGGCTCGACGTAACATCGGTTCCTGGCGAGCAGGTGCATCCCACAGACGCTTGATCCAGGGTTGTGCCGAATGAGTACCGTCAGCCCGCCAGGCAAGACCTCGCGAATCACGCGCACCTCCTCCGCGACGGCCGCGGCCTGCGTTGGTTTGCTCGCTTTCTTGAATTCAGTGACCTTCGCATTCTTAACATTGGGGCCGGTCAGCGAGCCAATGAAGTTGGCATTCGAAAAGTAGCGTCGCCCTATATCTGCGAGCTGGAATGGCGTCACCGACTCAAGCGCGGGTACATAGCCCTTGACAAACCCAAGGCCACCGGCAATGAGCGCTCCGGCTTTCTGAAAAGTGTAGTAATGCACCTTTTCGCTCAGAAAAATCTCACTCGAAGCCAGCCCTCGGAGCATGCCCTTCAATTCGTCATTTGAAACATGGTATGAGCTCTCATTTCGAACTTCGGCAAGAATATCCTGCGCAACGGCCGCGGCATCGGATTTTGCATCCAACTGCGCGCTCAACCGAATCACCGAGAAATCGCGATTGTATTCCACGCCAAGAGAAAGATGCTGAGCCCCGGCGCTTGAATACTTCTTACGAAGCCGGTCACCGAGCGAAGAAGTCAGCGCGGTCACTGCCGCGAAATCCGCATGGCCTGGTTTAGGGCCTGGAAACGAAACGGTAAGAAAATTCTTCTTCAGCTTTTCGTTTTTCTTTGAGATGAACTGCCGTCCGGAGATGTTGAGCCTGCCCACCTTCGCCGGGGCTGGCCTTTTGCCTGCGGGCACTGAGCCGTAATCCTTTTCGATCATTTTCATCAGGGCTGGCCGCTCATAGTCGCCCATGACGATGAGGGTCATGTTGCCCGGCTGATATTGCGCTCTGTAGTACTTCCAGACCGCGTCCCGGCTGATCTGCTTGAGGCTCTCGACCGTTCCGAGCACCGGCTGCCGGTAAGGCGTGCCCGCATAAAGAAGCTCTCGATGGAATGCGTCTGCGCCGTGATCGCCGCGATGCGCGTAACGGGCCATCTCTTCGAGCACGATGTTCCGTTCCTTGTCGAATTTTTCTTTTGGCAGCGTTGAGTGAAACAGCATGTCGGCCTGGATATTGAGCCCCTTGGCCAGGTGCTCCTTGCCGGCCAACATCATGAAGAGGGTGAAACCGGCCCGTGTCTGGGCATTGTTATAGATGCCGTAGAAATCCGTTTCGTCGTAAAGCTGTTTCTGTGTGCGGGATTTTGTTCCGTTGAAGAGCAGGTGCTCGAGAAAGTGCGAAGCGCCGCTGCTTGCCTGGGTCTCATTTCGTACGCCGGCACGGACAAGGGTGGTGATGCCGACCACCGGGTTCGCAGGATGATGGATGAGGATGACCTCCAATCCATTCTTGAGGACGAGCCTTTCCGCCTGTTCGATCAGGCCCGCATGAACTGCTGAAGACAAAATCAGCGAAAGGATACCAACACGCAAAAGGGTCATAGGCACATCCAGTTCGGGTGGGCGATTTCAGCATGGATTGTAGTTCCTAAAGCAGGTTTTCCTCAACGATAAAGTAACGCGGCTCGTGCTGTGAGAGAGTGTAGCTGCGGTCGCTGGCATCCTGCCCCTTACCTCCTCACATGCGGCAATCCGCAGGACAGCACTATGGAAAGGACTTCTGGATTGCGTCCCTACACCAGCACCTTCCCGAGGTCTTCAATGATCCGCTCAGGCGGGTCGAAGGGAAGTTCGACCGGTTGGTGGGTCATGGAACTGACGTAGATACCAAGCAGAAGATCAAACTCTGCGAGCGACTGCGCCAAGTGGGTCGGGTGCACCTTTTCACCGTCTTCGATCCATTCGAAGGCGGCGTCGGTCAGGCCGGCCTGGCCGAGGACGTCCTGGTCTCCGTATTCATGATCGCCGCGCTCGAAACCTTCGGGAGTGCTGAGTTCCCACCAGTCCATTGTCCATTGAATGAAGCCGCGGGTGCCGTAGACGGCGATGCGCTTGTGGCGATGATTGTGCTCGCGCTCACTGATTGGAGGGGCGCTATCATGTCCGAACGTGACCAGGGCACGGACTCCGTTCGCATAATAGACGGAAGCGGTGGCGTGATCGGGCGATGGCTCCCGGCTGTTCAGACTGTTGGCGCCGGCGACCTGACCGAAGACTCTGGCCGGCCGCGAATTATCGATGTAAGAGGAGACGAGTTGAAGCACGTGTGGGCCCTGATTCACCGGTGAGTTCCGCGCACTGGCGTCAATGAAACGGAGGTCTCCAATCCGGCCGTCGCTGACAGCCTTTTTGAGTTGGAGATTGCGCGGGTGGAAGTTCAGTTGGGTGTTGACGATGAACTTTGTATTCGACTCAAGAAGGGACCGGATATCACGCGAGTCTTCGGCCTGGATGGCTATCGGCTTCTCTACGATTACGGCTGGGACTTCATACTCTGCGGCGATGCTCATCAGCGAGTGACGAATTGTCGGCGGCGTCACGATGTGGAGGAGGTCGGGCCTCTCCTTTTCGAGCATCTCCCTCATATCCGTATATCGAGCGTCAATGCCGAACTCTTCACCGAACGGATGCAGCCGCTCTTCCTGCATATCGCAGATAGCTGCGAGCTTGCCTTTGGTAACGTGTTGGTACGCTGTGGCGTGGCCTTTTGCCCGGCCCCCGCAGCCCAGAAAAACTGCTTTCATCATGTTGATTCTCTCTACTTGCTGGTGGGTTGATTTGCGCGCCAATCTATACCGCCGATCCGGTGATTCAACAGAGCTCGCCAGCGCGAGGGAAAGTAGCCTGAGGGATTCCGCATTGGGGACGAAGGATGGCCGTCCTCGCCCGTCTTGAGCTGCTGGGCAAGAGGCGGCCGAGGGCGGCCATCCTGCGAATGCGGACCCGCCCGGTCACGAAACCGTAAAGCACCTTCGTCTTGGCCTACCAGGCCGGCTTCAGCTCGGTCATCTGCTGCAGCGTCCTTCTGAGCTCTGTAGCTGAAATGGGTTTGCTTAGAATGTGGTCCACACAGTCCGGCACATCTTCTCTCGCCTTCATCATTTCACCTGAGCCGGTGAGCATGACAATGAGTTGTTCCGGTTCGATGCCTTTGATGATTCTCGCCATCCTGTCGCCGTTCATTTCGGGCATGCCGCGATCTGTAAGTATCAGATCGAACTTGCCTCTCTTGAAAACCTGAATGCCCTCCTCGCCGTTGTTGGCTACTTCCAGGGAGTGCCCGTCCACTTTAAGCATCTCCTGAAGCGTTTCTCGGATGACCGGTTCATCTTCCACGAGGAGGAGATGCAGCGGCTTCACCGGGGCCGGCACTTCAACGGTCTGCTCGACGATGGCTTCTTCTCTGATGGGGAAGAAGATTCGAATGGTGGTGCCGTGCCCGGGCGAGCTGTCAATCTCCACGCGGCCATTGTGCCTCGAGATGGTGCCGAACGTGGTCGCGAGCCCCATGCCCGTGCCGTTCTTCCTGGTGGTGAAAAAAGGTTCCATGCAACGCTTTCGGATTTCCTCATCCATGCCTGTACCAGTGTCCGTAACCTGGATAAGAAGCTCACCACGAGTGGAGCTTGTGCGGAGAAAGATCGTTCCACGGTCCGCAATGGCATCCACCGCGTTGAAGATGAGGTTCATCAGCATCTCCCGGATCTCCGCTCGGTTGCCGGGCAGGATGTGGGCGGCCAGCAGATCGCTCTCCACGCGGATCGTCTTGCCCTGCTCCATGGCCTGATCCTTCCAACGGGGCTGAGTCATTTCGATACATTGCCGCACAAGTTCGTTGGCGTGCAGCGGCTGAAAAGTGTCATCAGGACTGCGCTCTCTGTAGAACTCGCTGAGGCGATTGATAATTCGTGAAGCGTCAGTTGCCGCGGTCAAGATACTCTTGAGCAGGCGTCGCCTGTTCACCTTATCTGACCAGATTTCGTCCTGGGTCATCAGCAATTCACTGTAACAGGCGATGGGCGTGAGCGAGTTGTTGAAATCGTGAGCAATCCCACTGGCCATCGTACCCATGGCGCGAAGGCGTTCCTGCTGGTCGACTTTTTCCTGGCTCTTGCCGAGCTTGTCGTAAGCTTCCTGGAGCTCTGTGTAGAGTTGGGTGTTGTGCATGGCGATGGCCAGTTGGTCCGCTACCTCTTCCAGGAATTTCACTTCATCAGGGAAGAACGCATCCCTCTTACTTCGCCCCACTGCCATTCCCCCCAGGGGCATATTCCCGCACATGATCGGCACCAGGACATCAGAGTAGATTCCGTTTGCAGTCAAAGTGCCGATTGATGGATATTCACCGAGGTCTCTGGTGTAGAGCGGATTCTGGAGGGCAAAACAATGTTGAAAACGAGTATCCTTAATGGGCACCTCCTCTTTGAGCTGCGGACATCCCTCCGTAGCACACGCGAGCAGCAGCGCTTCTGTGTCTTCGGAATAGGTAAAGATGGCCAGCCGGTGCAGCTCCAGGTTTTCCTGGAGAGCTCTGAGGGATGCGTTGAAGACACTGCTGAGATCCAGCCGGCTGTTTATCAGCCTTGAAAGCTCATTGAGCAGTCGAGACTGGTTCCGGGTTCGATGCTGTTTAATTGCCAGCTCGATGGTTCTTTCGAGGACGCCCGGCTTGATGTGCTCTTTAAAAAGGCACCATTGAGCGCCGGATTCCATCGCATCTATGTTCACCTGATAATCGGATTCCGATGCAATCATGATGATTGGAATCCTGCATCCATTTGCCATCGCTTCCCGGAGCAGAGCGATCCCGTAATGGGATCCCAGATCGCTGTCTATCAAGCATACGTCGTGGTTATGTTTGAGGAGAATCTCGAGCCCGGCCTCACCGCTGCGTGCCCATTCAAGCTCTAAATAAAATTCCGCCGACAGGTGCGTCTGGAGGAAATTCAGATCACTGGGGTCATCTTCAATAAACAGAATCCTGGTAAGGCGGTCTTCCATGGCTGATGATAGAGAATCAGTACAAATGGAAGCCGGGATTCCTCCATGAGATTACGCGACCTTATATTTTCGAGATTCCGTGACCCTGAATTTACCGGGACATTTCGGTAGGTGAACCAGTATTGGTTAAAAAGATTTTCGAAGGCTATCAACGGCCAACTGAATCCACTGAGTGCTGACAGCCTTCGAAATCACAGCCGTTGTCCGCGGGCTCAGTCCAGGGCCGATTCAGACTGATGGTGCGGGTTCCAACGACATTTTGGTGTCCTCGACCGTGACATTTTTCCAATCGTAGAAACTGTCTCGCCATCCCTAATAATGCGATTCGTGTGCCATCGGCGGCGGCCCCTGGCGCATGGGAAGAACTGGTCGTCCTCAAATGTATCGAACAGAAATGCTTGCGGCCTGAATCCAATCTTTAGATTCTTCAGTCTTTTCTTATTCTGATTGACCTTCCTCGTCTGGAGGGCTTTTCCCGGCCGAAAAAGTGTGTCAGCCTGGGGCGCCCGATTCTCAGATTGGGACACTTTTCCCCTGGGCAGGATGCTTCAGACGAAAATCTCTCTGACTACTCGGGACGGTTCAACGCCCGTCAGCCTCTGGTCAAGCCCCAGAAAGGGGAAGGTCAGTTTGCGGTGGTCGATACCGAGCAGGTGAAGCATGGTGGCGTGCAGATCGCGGACGTGAACCGGGTTCTCGACGATGTTGTAACAATAATCGTCGGTCTTACCGTAATGGATGCCGCCGCGAATACCGCCTCCGGCCAGCATGGCGGTGAAACATCGGGGATGGTGGTCGCGGCCGTAGTTTTCTCTGGTCAACCCGCCCTGCCCGTATACCGTCCGTCCGAACTCACCGACGAATACGATCAACGTGTCGTCCAGCAATCCGCGTTGCTTGAGATCTTTAAGCAAGGCGGCCGTAGGTTGATCCACATCGCGGCATTGCCCGATGAGGTTCTGGGGCAGGCGTGAGTGATGATCCCAGCCGCGGTGGAACAGTTGGATGAACCGGACGTTTCGCTCGGCCATCCGGCGGGCGAGCAGGCAATTCCGGGCATACGAACCGAGCTTGTGCACTTCAGAGCCATACAATTCGAGTGCGGCCTTCGGCTCGTCGGAGATGTCCGTCAATTCCGGAACAGATGACTGCATGCGGAAGGCCATCTCCTGTTGGGCAATCGTGGTCTGTATCTCCGGATCGCCGATTTCCGAATGGTGTTTTTCGTTCAACAGGGATAGAGCATCCAGCATCCGGCGGCGGACGGGGCCGTCCACCCCTTTGGGGTTGGAGAGGAACAAAACCGGGTCACCCGTGGTCTGGAAGGATGTGCCCTGATGTCTGGATGGGAGAAAGGCGCTGCCCCAGAGGCGGGCATACAGAGCCTGGACATTGACTCTGCCGCTCCAGAAGGCGGAAGGCATCACCACAAAATCCGGCAAGTCTTTATTCATTGTTCCCAGACCGTAGCTCAGCCAGGCGCCCATGCTCGGTTTGCCGGGAATCTCCGAGCCGGTGCAGAACGAAGTTTTGCCTGGATCGTGGTTGATAGCATCGGTGTGCATGGAGTGAACGAAACACAGATCATCGGCAACAGTGGAAAGATAGGGCAGCAGGTCACTGACCCACACCCCGCTCTGCCCTCGCCGCGA
>JASLXP010000197.1 GCA_030740295.1 Planctomycetota bacterium | reverse complement strand
GAGTGATGCTCGATACTGGATACTCGATGCTGGGTGGTGCCGGTGTTATTGGACGCTGCGGTTCGAATGCTGGAGTGTTGGAATGCCGATCATTGCTGTGAGTGATGTTCGATGCCCGGCAGTGCCGGTGATATTGGACGCCACAGTTGGAATGCTGGAGTGTTGGAATGCCGATCATTGCTGTGAGTGATGTTCGATACTGGATGCTCGATGCCCGGCAGTGCCGGTGTTTCTGCGATGCCGGCCTTAGTTGACGCCGCTTCGGTCGCTTCGAGCCTGAACCGCATAACCCAGCATCCAGTATCTGTATCAGCACCGACCGCTGTCCAAGATCCGTAACTGACGGAGATCATTCAAATGATTCGTTCATGCATCCTTCTCCTGAGCCTGGTTCTGTCGCACGGAAACTGCGAGCCGCCAGGCGTGCTCAGCCAGGCCATCCAGGACGAGCTCCAACGCCTGGAAGGGCGAAAGGAAACACCGGGCTACAAGGAGCACAACACGAAAAAAGTACGCGTCAAAATGGCACCTCTTTCCGTGCCGGACAAATTCACACGGCGAGACGATGAATTCCCGGAGAGCTGCCGTAACGTGACCGTGAAGGACGGTAATTTCTGGCGCGATGGCAAGCCAGTCTTTCTTTTCGGGGTCGAAGCCGAGCTCTACAACGGTGCCTGGCTGCACCGAATTCTGGGGATCGACTTTACTCAAGCGACCATCATCAACACCGCCGGTTTCCGTTCCGCGTTAAGCGTGAAGGAAGCAATGGGAGCAGACGGCGTTTCTGTGCTCGAGCTATCCGCAGACCGAATCGATCCGATGTTCGAGACGCGCATTCGAGAGACCCTCCGTGGCGGAACGCTTCTCACATTTGACTACGCCCTTACCAGAAGTGGCTTCTTTCCAGTTCACTACACGAAGTATGAGACAGTGCCCCCTTTGTATTGCCCCGGTGTGAAGGGCTTCCGCAAATGCAGCTCTCATTTCTTCGATCTCTGCCAGGAGAACCCGGTCGGCCGCGAGATTTATCTCAATCAGATCAAGTGGAGCAGCATGGTTGGGCGGCAGTATCCCATCTTCCTCTACGAGCTCATCAACGAGGTCAGTTACATCTGCCCGTGTGTCCGGAATGTTCGCCGTTTCCAGAATGAGATGACAAAAAAGTACGGCAACATCCGGAAAGCCAACCAGACCTGGAAAACGGCCTACAGATCATTCGAGGATGTGATCCCTCCGCTGAATATCGATTCCTCCGGCATCTACAACAGCAAGTGGGGAACGATTCCATACGGCGACAAGCTCTCCGTGCCGCTGTGGATCGATTGGATGAAGGTCATGGAACAGCGCGCGATGCAGGTCTTTGACGACCTGCGTAAGGAGCACCGCAGAATCGTTCCGGACGCGCTTCAGACCTTTCAGACGCCTTACTGGCAGGGGAAGCACGCCCAGTTTCCGCACAGCTTCATCAAGGTGAAAGATTGTTACGGAGCCGAACACGGCCTGGCGCTCTTCCGCCAATCCCCAGGCAATGAAGACTGGAATCAGATCAAACACATGGTCGGCTCGCAGTTGCCCAACGACCTGGTGCGGTCTGCATCCATCGACAAACCGAGTATCAACCTCGAATGCCGCGTTACCGGTTATCCGCACGACAAGGTGTCTGGAGCAAACAACTACATCATCGGCCCGTTTGGACTTCGCACCTTCTTCTGGCATCAGGCGATCCATGGCGTGAGCGGAAGCGTCATTTCGTATTTCTACGACAACGAAGTCAGCGAAGGTGGCGGCTCTGTTTGGGATCCCCGCTGGATGACTCCCGAAGCCATCAAAGAGATTCCGCGCCTGAAGAACGAGATTCTGAGTGTCGCCGATATTGTGCTTCCCCGGCCTCGCATCCAGGGGAAGATTGCGCTCGTCTACCCTCGTGAGAGCGCACGCATTCTTCGGCCGGAGCGCAACAGCATTCACCGACAGTTCGTTCCCGAGGTTCTCGACTATTACGCCGCAACGGTTCTGACTCGCGTGCCAACAGATGTGTTGCTGTTTGAGCAGATTCTTGAAGGCCGGCACTCGAAGTATTCCGTCCTCGTGCTCGCCCATTGCATGCGGGCGCCGGCCGCGGCTGTTGCCCGATTGAAAGATTACGTAGAGGCCGGAGGCGTACTGGTGGTGAGCCCGGATTCGCTTCGCGTGGATGACGATTTCGGCCAGCGATTGGACACCACGGAACTGTTTGGTGGAAGAACCGGGAACGAAATCTTCAAAGAAGAGAATGTGAGTCTGAAGTCATTTGGCATCACCTCAGCAAAGACCATTGGCCTGCGCGGGACGCCGGATGCTGACTTCAAATTCGCGTCGCCGATTTATGGCTACCAGTTTCAGCAGGCCGGTGCAGAAGTGACAGGCAGAACAGAAGCAGGCGCCCCCGCGCTGGCGGTCAACACAATCGGCAAAGGGAAGGTCTATTACCTGGCGCGGGAGTTCGAGCCAGCGGCACGTCGGGCAATCATCAACAGGATTGTCAGAAACCATGAACAGCCGGAGATCGACATTGAATTCCTTGATGGCATCGATGGAGATTACGTCGAGACGCACCTCTTTCGGAATGGCGGACGAAGAGTGCTCTATGCTCTCAACTTCGGAGGCGGGCCACGCAAAGCGCGCCTCAAGCCAGCGAGAGGGCTACCATCCGAAGGCGAACGAGTTTTCCTAAGAAACGTCCACACCGGTGAGCATCTCGGCCCAGACCCTATGGTCGGCCGCATCGCGTGGAGTCGTGACGATCTGATTAAAGGCATCACCCTCGAGCTGCCAATGCACGATCCTGTAGTGCTGCTCATGGAGGACGCGGGGACCGATGAATCAGAGCTACGTCGTCTGACGGCGGAGCAGGAACGCGTGCTTCCCTGGCTTTACCGCCCAAGCCCCAAATCACCATCACGGGTTCTGGTGGACGGTGTCTACGTGGCAGAAGGCCGCGTCCACAAATGGCGAATGCCGACAGCGGTCAAGCTGCTCGAAGACAACGGCTACCAGGTCGATTCCCTCAGCGCGCCCCTTCGGAAGCCGCTCATGCGTTCGATTGATGGCGTCAAACCGGGGGACATCGATTCATACGATGTCTTCATTCTGTCCGGAACTCACGGGCGCACGGAATGGCAGGCCCCGGATATCAAGGCCGTTCACGATTACGTGAAAGGCGGCGGAGGTCTGCTCTGTTGCCTGATCCGTGACTGGCATTTTCCGAAGCCACAGAAGGCACTGAATGCATTCGGCATTCAGCCCATCTACTCTTACTTTCACGACCCTAAGAACCACATTCTGGATGAGCCCGTGTACGTGACGTTCAAGGATGTGCTCGAGCATCCAGTCACTCGGGGTGTTCAGGCGTTTCAATCCACAGGCGCGAAGCCGCTTCAGCTCACTAACAGAAACGCCCGGGCTCTCATACGTGGAAGTAGGACCTCTTACGCGTGGCATTCCTGGGGTGAGACCGTCCGCAAAGGTGGATTGCCTGTCATGGCCGCACTGGAATATGGAAAAGGGCGCGTGGTTGTGATTGGCACCGACACCTGGCTGATGCCCGATTCGCTCGAGATGGCCGACAATCAGCGACTCTTTCTGAATGCGATCCGCTGGCTTGCCCGCTCCGATGAAAATTCAGCGAAGACCAAGCCATCCACCGCAAAGCAAGAGATGAAGGAATTTCCGGCTATGCAGAGGCCGAAAGCTGCTGCACGACTCTGGACATTCGAGAAGGGGCTCGATGGCTGGCAAATGGCTCAGGTAAGCAAAGAAATGTCATACACCGGAAAGTCCTCACTGAAGGCCGGTAAAGCCAAAGGCTCCTGGTACGACGTCGTGGCAAGAACGATTTGGAACAGAGCCGGTCTATTTAATCTACCGGATAATCCGCACATCAATCTCGCGTTCCGATGCAACAGCAACGCGCAAGTTCAAATCCGGGTTGAGATTGGCAAAGTAAGCCCCCGCACCCGCGTTTCCGCATCCAAGAATCGATGGAGCTATGTCTCGTTGCCAGTCAACAGATTTGAACGTGCGCAGGGCGACCAATCCGGCAAACGTCTCATGGAGATTCAGATCGTTGCTGGCGAGCTGGGCGACGGAGTCGAGATGTGGGTCGATGATATCTCCGTCTCCAACGGTCCCGTTCCGAGCGGAAGACAACAACGATAGGGTTGAGTTCACTCATCTTCGCATCGCCAGGAACTCCCAGCCCTCAATAGCTCTCTTCTGTCGTGGGAAAGCCCAATTCCTTGACGTCTTTGCTGTAACTCTCGAATGCGGCTCGCATCTCTTTGCCAAGCTCCGCATAGAGCCGGACAAAGCGGGGGCGGAATTTGGTGTAGATGCCGAGCATGTCGGGTGTCACAAGGATCTGGCCGTCGCAGTGCGGGCCGGCGCCGATGCCGATGGTGGGAATGGTCAGGTGTTCGGTCACGCGCTGGGCGAGGGAAGCAGGCACTTTTTCTATGACCACTCCGAATGCGCCGGAATCCCGCATGATCCTGGCATCTTCAAAAATCTCTTCGGCCTCTTTCTCATTGGTGCCGCGCTCCTTATAGGTGCCATACAGGTGGATGGATTGCGGGCGCAGTCCCACGTGACCGAGCACTGGTATACCGGCATCTACGATTCGCTCGACGACACGTGAAATGGACTTGCCGCCTTCCAGTTTGACCGCTTCACCGCGCCCGTCCTGCATCAACCGGCCGGCGTTTGCCAGTGCTTCATCTTCGCCCTGGTGATACGACATAAAAGGCATGTCGACCACGACCAGTGCGCGCCGCACCGCGCGGTTTACCACTCGAGCGTGGTAAATCATATCGTGCATGGTCATCGGCAGCGTCGTGTCATGCCCGGCGAAAACCATGCTGGCAGAATCGCCTACAAGAATGAGGTCTATGCCGGCATCGTCCAGCAGTTGGGCCGTCAGAAAATCGTACGCAGTGAGCGCAGAAATCTTCTCGCCGGCCTCCTTCATCTCCTGCAGACGCAGCGTGGTGACTTTTGGCTTCTTCTGACTCTCACGGGGGGTAATTTCTTCGTCTGCCATGGTGGAGCGAATGGGGAATGGTGGATTGTGTTCGCACAACTGTCGTCACGATCATAGGGCAGCAGACTGATGCGGGCAATGTGACTGGCTGGCGATGAGGATGGGAACTACTTATAAGGAACAGATACCAAACGCGCCCTTATTCGGGCTCGAAACCCAGTGACAATTGCTTCCGATCTGCCCATGAATGGCGAAACCGAATACTTGAAATCTGTTGCTCGAATCCTCGAAAACGGAGCTCTTAAGGAAAACAGGACAGGCGTGAAAGCATGGACCGTCCCGCACATGATGCTGCAGCATGACATGAGCGAAGGCTTTCCGGTCATTACGACCAAACGGATCGCGTGGAGGACTCTGCGGGTCGAGCTCGAGTTCTTTCTCAAGGGCATGACCGACAAAAACTGGCTCATCGAACGGGGCTGCCACATCTGGGATTCATGGTCGAATCCAACCAACGATGATGACGGCGACCTCGGCCCCATCTACGGCTACCAATGGAGGCGCTTCAACGAGAACTACGGCGGCGAAAACCCCGACGGCGTCGACCAGGTCCGGAATATCATTGAAGTCCTGAAGGATAATCCGAACGACAGGCGAATGCTCTGCTGTGCATGGAATCCTCTCCAGCAGCACCAGATGGCCTTGCCGCCGTGCCACGTGCTCTGGCATCTCACACACATCAACGGCGTCCTCAGCCTGAGCTGGTTTCAACGTTCCTGTGACATGTTTCTGGGCATCCCGTTTAATCTCGCCAGCTATTCCCTTCTGCTGCATCTCCTGTGCAAAGAGTCTGGTATGAAGGAGGGCGTCGTCTCTGGTTTTCTGTCCGACTGCCACATCTACGAGAATCATGTGAACGCGGTCAAGGAGCAATTGTCACGGGAGCCCTTCGAGTTCCCACGGATCGAGACCAGTAAATTCACATCGATATTTGAATGGGAATTTGCTGACAGCAAGCTAATCGATTATCAGCATCATCCTTCCATCAAAGCGCCGGTAGCGGTGTAGGGGCAGGTGGCCGTCTCTCATGCTTGAACTTAGTCCTTTCATAATCTGTTTCAGCATTGCGGATCGAATTAGAACTGCTCTGGAAGCAGTTTTTTGGGGTATGCACTTCGCTCAAGTAAGGACTACATATTGTGTCGGGCCGGGAGTCCCGAAGGGACTTAGGCGAGTAGCCCCGGGTTTCAACCCGGGGAGCAGTAGCATAGTCACAGCTAACCCCGGAGGGGTGACGGCGGCTTTGGCTAGCTTTCCGTCGCCCCTCCGGGGCTTTAGGCGGGAAATGCACACATTCCCTGGGTTGAAACCCAGGGCTACTCGCCCAAGTCCCTTCGGGACAGGAAAACATGCTGGCTTCGGCGAGCCAGCCATTGTCTCCTGGAGTCAAGTGCAAACCCCAACAGTTTTTTATCCGACATCGACCCCGTGCGCAGAGCGAGGCCCCCTGGGCACGCCGCCGTCCCGGCGGCAAAGCGACCTCCGGTCGCTTCCAAGAGCCAGCGAGACGCTGGCGTGCCCAGGAGGGTGACGTAACCATGAACATCTCCCACATCGTTTGCGTTGACTCAGAATTCGGCATCGGCAAAGACGGCGATCTGCCCTGGCAGAACAAGGAAGAGATGCGGCTCTTTCGCACATTAACGACCGGGCACGTGGTGGTGATGGGCCGCAAGACCTGGGAAAGCCTGAGAGAGGTGGAAACCGGTGATGGCGGGAAGGCGAAGATGCTCAAAGGCCGCACCAATGTCGTCGTCAGCAGTACCTTGTCAGATCAGACGGGCGTTACTGTCTGCGACTCGCTCCAGGCCGCGTTGAATCCGGAGGCTCCATATCCGAGCGACCAGCTCTTCATCATTGGAGGCGAGCAGCTCTACAGATCTTCGCTGCCATCTGCTGACTTTCTTTACATCAGCTACCTGCCCGATGCTTACGATTGCGATACGTTTTATCCCGCGGAAGCACTGGACGATTTCGAGCGCAAAGGGACGGTGACCTATGAGACGTTCAGGCTGAGGATTTTTCAGAGGCGGACGTAAATGGATGGCGTCCCGGCGAGCGCGCAAAATAACCGCTGTCTCTTGGAGTTATTACAGCATTCCTCAGATACTCTCACGAGTGAGTTTCGAGATCCTCAGGGCTAAACCCAGTGACTCGAAGCCGGAGTTCCGCCATCTCTGAAAAGTTGTGATATGAGTTGCTTCTTCTACCGTCCTTTTCCGCTGCTCCTTGTGCTGAGTTCACCGTTCACTCTCTCCACGGCCCAAGTCTTGAATCCTCTGAAGACAAAAGTCGAGCAACTGCTTTCCGTACCTCAATTGTCAGAAGCCAGTATTGGAATCCGTTTTGTAAGAATCTCTGATGGCGAGGTGGTCGTGGCCGTCAATCCCACGTTAAGACTCATTCTTGCCTCGAACACGAAACTTGTCACAACCGGCGCGACACTCGTTGCCCTCGGCAAAGAACACCGTTTCAAGACACTACTCTGGACCGATGGACGCATCCAGGCGGGGGGCGTTCTGAAAGGCAACCTCATCGTCCAGGGCGGCGGCGACCCGCTCATCTCCGGACGTTTCGAATCAAGCCCCACGGCCATCTTCGAACGCTGGGCAGAGGGCCTCCGCAAGAAGGGCGTGAAAATAATCGAGGGCGACATTATCGGTGACGATACCGCGTTCGATCGCGAATGGGTCAATCCCCATTGGCCCTCGAATCAATTGGCCTTCTGGTACTGTGCGCCGGTTTCAGCGCTCACCTTTAATGACAACTGTATCGACTACACCGTCCGCTCCGGCGCACCGGGGGGCCGTCTGAAGGTGACCACCATCCCGGCCTCCAGCTATCAGAAAGTCAAGAACATCAGCAAAACCACGAGAGCGGGGGCCCGTTCGGCAATCTGGTTCAGCCGGCAGAAGAACTCCAACCGCGTGACGGTGGGTGGCTCGCATCCAGCGGGTGGCTCGCCTTTTACCGAACCGGTTACGGTTCACAACCCTTCCCTCTATTTTGTCCATGTCTTGCACGAGACGTTCCAGCGGAAGGGAATCCGAATCACGGGCAAACCGGTACTGGCAGATCGGCCACTCGATCCGCGCCAGGGCGGTCGCCGCGTCGATCTTTTCACCTCGCCTCTGCTCGACTCGCTTCGAATCACGAACAAACGCAGCCAGAATCTTTTCGCTGAAATCATGCTCAAGACGCTCGGCCTGCATCTGCACGGCAAAGGCAACCGTGCATACGGTCTGCAGGCCGTGGATGCTGTTCTCAAGAAAGCTCGTGTCAACGGAGTCGAAATGATTGACGGTTCCGGGCTGGCACGCGGCAACCGGATGTCACCTTCACAGATGTCACAATGGCTTTACTGGCTGCGCACGCAGCCGATTGGGGAATCGTTCAAAAGCACGCTTTCCATTGCTGGTGTCGACGGCACGCTGTCCAATCGGTTCAGGACGTCGCCCCTCAAAGGAAGACTTTTCGCCAAGACTGGATTCATCAATAAGGTGTCCGCGCTTTCTGGTTATATGACTGCCAAATCCGGCCGGGAGCTCACCTTCTCGATCCTCTTCAATAATTTCAAAGGCACGAACGCAGCGATGAAACGCATTCAGGATCAGATTTGCGAAGCGGTCTATGCCCGGGAGTAGCTCATGCGCATCGAATCTCGGGGCGAAGGGTTGGTCCTGTGGAGCCCTTCCAAAGTAAACTTGTTCCTCGAAATCAAGGGCAAGCGCGACGATGGCTACCACGAGCTCGTTACCGTCATGCAGGCAATCGATCTCTGCGACGAGCTCGATATTCAGCCTTCATCTGATGATCGGATTCATTTCAGGTGCGACCATCCAGCAGTGCCGTCCGACACCTCAAATCTTGTTGTCCGTGCTGCGCTCGAATTGCAGAAGCTCACGGGACACTCGACAGGTGTCTCGATGTCTCTCCGGAAGCTTGCCCCGGTCGGCGGCGGCATCGGGTCCGGCAGTGGTAACGCCGCGGCTGCGCTCCTCGGCCTGAACAGATTCTGGGACCTTGGCCTTGATACGGGAGCCTTGCACCAGGTCGCTGCTTCCCTTGGTTCCGATATAAATTTCTTCCTCGAAGAGGGCCTGTCCCTGTGCACAGGACGTGGCGAGCGCGTTCAGCCGCTCGCTTCAGTACCGCTTCATTACGTGTTGTTGATGCCGCGGTTCGGAGTTTCCACTGCGGAAGTCTTCCGGGCGATGCCACCTTCGTTGAACAAAAAAAATGAAGATGTTAACATCCTGCTCAAAGCGTTAGAAAACAGGGATTTCAGTGCGATCTGCGGCAGCCTGTTCAACAGACTTGAAAGCCCTGCTTTCTCTTTGCATCCGGATTTGGGCAAAATTAAGAGCCGGTTGGAAAACATCGCGCCAGGAAGAGCTTTGATGAGTGGCAGCGGCTCGACGATGTATGTTTTGTGTCCGGAGGCAGACGTCGCTGACAGCTTGGAAGAAGCAATCGCCGAGTTGAATCTCGGACGTGTCTACAGAACTGCATCCGCCGACGAGGTCGGCCAGCTATGACCACACACCTGAAGAAAACACACCATGGAAATCACAGAAGTCCGCGTCAAGCTCATGAATTATCGCGGGGACAAACTGCAGGCATTCTGCACCATCACGATTGACGATGCCTTCGTCATCCGCGACCTGAAAGTTATCAAGGGAACTCAAGGAATGTTTGTGGCCATGCCGAGCCGCAAGCTGTGCGACCACTGTCCCAAGTGCCGCGCCAAGAACGAGCTCCGAGCCAGTTTCTGCTGCGAATGCGGAGCCCGCCTCTCTCAAAGCCGCGCGTTCAGGGATGACCGGGGCCGCCCCAAACTGCACGCGGATATCGCACACCCGGTGAACGCTGAAACCCGCGAAGCCGTCCATGCAGCCGTCGTCAAGGCGTTTGAGGAAGAAGTCGAAAAGTCCAAGCAACCCGGGTACATCCCTCCCTCTGACATTTATGACGACGACTATCTGGGGGATTTCCAGGATGATGATGATGAGGATGAAGAGCGCCGTCCCCGCCGTTACGACGATGACGATGATGACGACCGAGATCGAGGCTCACGAGGTCGTCGAGGAGGCGGTGACCGTGACCGAGGGCGTGGTGGAGACCGTGACCGAGGGCGTGGTGGAGACCGTGACCGAGGACGTGGTGGAGACCGTGACCGAGGACGTGGTGGAGACCGTGGCCGAGGACGAGGTGGAGACCGTGACCGAGGACGTGGTGGAGACCGGGATTCCGGTCGCGGGGGTGATCGAGACAAGGACTCCGGTCGTGGACGCGATCGTGACACGAGCAGAGATGATGATGATCGCGGCCGTGGACGCGGCAGAGGGCGAGACAGAGACGACGATGATCGAGGACGCGGGCGCGGTAGGGGACGGGACCGTGATTCTGGCCGTGACCGAGATTCCGGGAAGGACCGTGATACAGATTCAGATCGAGATTCACGACGGGGACGCCGTGACGATCGTGGCGAGGATGACAGCCGGCGAGGCCGTGGCCGCGGTCGCCACGATAGAGACAGTCAGAAAGATGAAGGGAAAGATGAAGGGAAGGATGATCGCGGACGTGGAAGGGGTCGTGGCCGTGGAAGAGGCAGAGATGAAGAGAGCTCAGATCGGGAAGACCGCCGTGGCCGTGGCGGCGGCCGGGGAAGGGAAGAGGGCGAGTCTGAGGCAAAGGATGATGCCAAAAGGGATGATGACGACAAGGGACGCGGCAGGGGACGCGGCAGGGGACGCGGACGAGGCAGAGGTGATCGTGATGACGACCGCGGTGAACGGGGCAGAGGCCGCCGTGAGCGGGATGACCGTGAAGAAAAGCCGAAAGCCTCAGACGAGTCGCAGGAAGTAGAAGAAAGGGAAGAAAGTGAGTTCGCCGATGGCCTGGCAGAAGGTCAGGATCGAGAAGAGTCTGGCGATTCCGGCGACGAACCACGGGATATCAGCGTAGACACGGATGAGCTTGCAGCCGTATCTCCCGATCTCGGGGACTATCAAGAAACCGGCGGTGACGGGGAAGACGATGATTCTTCGGATGATTCAGAAGACTATGAATCTGACGGTGACGACTCGGGCCCTGTCCCGTCTCAAGAAGCAGATTCATTCGATGAGCCACCAGCCGATGACGAACCGGCGGGTGGAGAGGAACCATCCGATGAGGGTGGAGGAGAGCCGGGGCCGGATTCCGAAGATCAGGAAAAAGAAGACGGCTTCAGCGATGGCCTTCTCTGACCCGCTGTTGCGGTTTCGCGTGAACCCGCTATAAGTCCCCGCGAATGACGAAAACGCACTTTACAAGCCTCTTGAGCCCTCTCTGTAGAGGGTTCATTAGATTCCAGAAACCAGATTTCGAGCGGTTCCAAACGAGTCGGAGTGACGCCTTCGGTCGTTGGTATTCATGAATCATGGCAGACATTGCCTGAAGCCATCACTCCAACACACCTTTACCACGCCAGATTTCTCTGAGAGCCGGGGCGGCTCTTCACACCTTAATTCAGGAGCCTTTCTCATGGCCACAATGTACTACGACGACGACGCAGATCTTGACCTCCTTAAGGACAAAACCATCGCCATCCTTGGATTCGGAAGCCAGGGACACGCGCATGCGCTGAATCTCCGTGAAAGCGGTGTCAATGTCGTCGTCAATACGCGTAAAGGTTCTGCTAATTATGAACTCGCGGTCTCACACGGTTTCGATCCCCTCAGCATTGAAGAGGCCGCGGCTACCGGTGACTATGTTCAGATTCTTCTGCCCGATGAAATTCAAGGCGACATCTATCGCGAGAAGATTCAGCCAAATCTCAAAGAAGGCGCCGTGCTGGGCTGTTCGCATGGATTCAACATTCACTTTGGCCAGATTGTCCCGCCGCCGACCGTCGACTCCGTGATGGTCGCGCCCAAAGGCCCGGGACACCTTGTGCGCAGCGAATATGAAAGAGGTGGAGGGGTGCCCTGCCTCATCGCCATCGGACAGGATGTCTCCGGCAACGCGTGGGATACAGCCATGGCCTACGCAAAAGGGATTGGGGGCACAAGGGGAGGCGTGCTCAGAACCACCTTCGCTGAGGAAACAGAGACGGACCTCTTCGGCGAACAGGTCGTCTTGTGCGGAGGCGTCAGCGCGCTCGTCAAGGCTGCGTTCGAGACCCTCGTTGACGCCGGTTACCAGCCTGAGCTCGCATTCTTTGAATGTATGCACGAGCTCAAGCTCATCGTTGACCTTTTCTACCAGGGCGGACTCAACTATATGCGCTACTCGGTCAGCAACACCGCCGAGTTCGGCGATTACACCCGTGGGCCGCGCATTGTGAATGATGAGACTAAAGCCGAAATGAAGAAGATTCTCAGCGAAATTCAGGGCGGCCAGTTCGCCCGTGAATGGCTGATGGAAAACAAGATCGGCCGTCCAGTCTTCAATGCCCTGCGAAACAAAGACAAAGAGCACCCGTTGGAACAAGTCGGAAAAGAACTGAGAAAAATGATGTCCTGGATTGACTCCAAATAGAAAGGAAAGAGGAGGAACCAATGAGCGACGACCGCATAATCATCTTCGATACCACTCTGCGTGACGGTGAACAATCCCCAGGCGCAAGCCTGAACACGAGAGAGAAACTGGAGATCGCACGTCAGCTCGCCCTCCTTAAAGTCGACATCATCGAGGCCGGATTCCCCATCGCCTCGCCCGGGGACTTCGAGGCCGTGCAGGAGATCGCTCGCGAAACCGAGGGCCCGGTCATCGCAGGCCTCGCACGCTGCCTGAAAAAGGATGTGGATCGCGCGGCCGCAGCCGTCGAGCCCGCGGCTAGAAAGCGTATCCAT
>JASLXP010000196.1 GCA_030740295.1 Planctomycetota bacterium | reverse complement strand
CGGGCTCGTGCACACCCATCACCCCACTCGCCTCAGACCTCTCAGACCACCGCCCGAGCGACCACTCGACGGCCGAGGGATTCATGCGATGATTCCCTCACTGCTCGCCGCCAAGCAGGTCTTTCTCGGACAGGCTCCTAGTGGTCTGTCCACTTTGAGTTTACTAGTTAAAAACGGCGGTTGGGAGCTGAGGGTTTTGGTTTTCATCAGTCCGAAGGAAGGCTGGATATAGCCGCCTTAACTTTTGGCGCGCATCGCCGGTTGTGAATTGCCAGTTGATCTTGTTAGCAGTTCGGTTGCGTTCAGATTGCCAGGCGTTTACTTCTTGGCCAAGTTCCAATGCATCGTCGATTCGTCGGTCTAAACATTGCCGACCAAGCACGCTGAGTTCGCACTCAGCGATGTTGAGCCAGCTGCCGTGTTTGGGGGTGTGGTGAATCTCCAGACGCTCGGTTAGCGAACGGGCCGTTGGTGGGTCAAACGCTTCGTAGAAAGAGGAAGGTGAGTGGGTGTTAAGATTATCCATCACCAGAATGATTTTCTCGCCTTGTGAGTAGTGCTCTATGATCAGGTCCTGAAGAGCATAAGCCCAATCCACTTTGGTCCGCCGATCGGTGACTCGAACGTTTCGCCATCCGCGCAATGGCTCGCAGAACATGAACAAATTGCACGTGCCCAATCGCTCATATTCACTATCGATTCGCAGCGGTTGACCGGGATTCGGCGGTAGTGGTTTGCGAACTTCCCCGACAAGTTGTTTCGACGCTTCGTCCATACATATCACTGGAAATCGTGGGTCATAAGGGCGCTCGTATACGTCGAGGACATCCTCCATTCGCCACACAAACTCGGCGTCATGTTCTTTGGGAAGGCACCAATGTTGTGTCAGCCAAGGCTTGATTTCGTTTTCTTTAGCGTCTGCCGAACAGTTTCCGGACTGATTGACGATGCGAGCCCCAATTCGACAACCTTATTTGCGAGCAGCCTCAGCGTCCACTTGGCTCGTCCTTTCGGTGCCGGGCCGCAACATGTCGCAACAAGTTTCGCCTCGGCCTTGCCATCCAGCTTCGGACGCCGTGAGGGACATTGCTGTTTCTTTCGCTCCAGTGCTGCGGCAAGCCCATGTTCCACCCACTTGCGGCGAACATTGAACACCGTTTTCATCGACACATTCAACGCTTCAGCGATTTCAGCATCGGTCCACGCTGGACCACGATCCTCCTGATCTGCCTTGAGCAAAATTCGAGCGCGAGTGAGCTTCAATGCCGACGCTTTACCAGCCTTCAGCAATGCCTCAAGCTGACAACGTTCCTCTTGTGTCAGGCGAACAACAAAGACCTTTTGCATGATTCCATCCTTGGAATTGTGGTACGATCGGATCCATCCGATCGCCGAACTATACTGCAAGTCCAAACATTAGTAAACTCAAAGTGGACAGACCGCTAGTGCCCCGTTGAAAAAGTCGTGCACGGATTTCCGGGCTGCGATCCACCCCCCTCCCTCTTAGGGCTGGTCGTTACACACATCTTAGCAGCCCTGGGCGGGCTCCCCTACCAGCGGGGCAGAGGTACCCGGACCATTTGCTCACGCACATCGGGCCGTATGCCCGATAACCTCTTCTGGCTGCCATGGTGGCCTGCTAGCAGTGCCGTTTGCGGTCGGGAGAAGACGGCGGCTTGATGCCATGTAACCGTGGTTTCACGGGCGCGGTGTCATGCGCGCGTTTTGTAATCGGTTGGGTCGAATTCACGGGGTGTCGGAAGCACGAGAGTGATCGGCAGTAGCGATAGAGCTCTGTGATTCGATGCCTTAAAACATGCGATTGAAGAATGGTCGGTCAATGGAGTGACCCGATGACAACATGGATTGATGAGGAATTGGCTACCGTTGATCTGGGTGATAAACGATTGGACAAGAGAATGGGAATCATTCTGGATCGCTACGCCGCAAAGCCGACCGCAAGCAATCCGCAAGCCTTTCGTGGCGGGGCAGAGCTGCAAGGTGCGTATCGCTTTTTTAACAACGTGTCGGTGACACCCGAGGCAGTGCTGGCACCTCATCGCGACGCGACGATTAGGCGAATCCGGGAGCACGCAGTGGCGTTGTTGGCTCAAGACACTTCAGAGGTTGATTGCACGCGCAAGGAGGAGGTAGTCAAAGATTCCGGCCCGTTGACCTATGAAGCACGATCGGGATTTCTCCTGCACCCGGTGATAGCGTTCACACCGGAGCGTCTACCATTGGGCACAATCAACGCGAAGGTATGGGCCCGGGACCCGAAGGATCCGCACAAGAAGGAGGAACGCAAGCAAAAGCCGTTCGAGGACAAAGAAAGTTACCGGTGGTTCGAAGGATATCGTCACGCGTGCGACGTGGCGGCCTCCTGCCCGGACACCAAGATCGTGGGTCTTTCAGATCGAGAAGGAGATATTTATGAATGTCTCATGGATGGTCAACCCGATCCAGACAAGCAAAAAGCTGAATGGATTATCCGCTCGTGCCAAAATCGTAGCTTGGCGAAGAGTTCAGGAGATTACGATGACATTACGCACGATGGGATTCGGGAAGCGGTCGCCGCGCGTCCGGTTCTGGGGCAGATCACCGTAAAGTTACCGAAGCGAGACAAGCGCAAGGCCCGTGAAGCGACGCTGCAAATCCAGTCTAAGCGTGTATGGATCCGAGCGCCGTATCGAAAGGGGAAAAGGCTGGCGGACGTGCCGGTGAATGCGGTCCTGGTTAGTGAAGTGAACACGCCAGAGGGTGAGGAACCGGTTGAGTGGTTGCTGTTAACAAGCCTGCCGGTTGCTACATTCGATGAGGCCTATCTCGTTGTCCGCTATTATTGCTGCCGCTGGTCAATCGAGATTTTCTTTCGTGTGTTAAAAAGTGGCTGTAAAGTTGAGAAGTCACAGCTTGAAACAGCAGACCGATTGATTCCGTGCGTGATGATTTACATGATCGTGGCGTGGCGTACCATGATGGTGACGATGCTGGGGCGTGAGTGTCCTGAAATGCCATGCGATGTGCTGTTTGAGGAAGACGAATGGAGGTCGGTCTATACGATCGTTACGAAGGAGCCTGCGCCCTTACAACCGCCGCCGCTTGGTGAGTTTGTCCCGATGTTAGCGTCGCTCGGTGGTTACCTGGGACGTAAAGGCGATGGCCCTCCTGGCCCGCAAACGGTTTGGATCGGCCTCCAACGCATGACTGATTTTACCCTCGCGTGGCAGGCGTTTGGCCCTCGAAAGACGTAGATCAATCAGCGCCACGAATATCGGTAAGAACAGATCCCCCCAACCATTTTTCCCCCGCCCGCCCCTGCGCAGCAGATGAGGGGCGGACGGGGGAACGGCAACGGTTGCGACGAGCGGGGCGCCGGGAGGGAGGACGGGCTCGGCATGCCAGGCTGTAGTGAGCGCAGCGAACGCTTGGCGGGCCGAGACGGGCCGATCGACTAGAGCCACGCGGTGGGAAAACAAGCCCTTTCTACATCGCTGTGCTTGAACATCAGCCACGAGAGCCTCGGAGGCAGTCGTCCCCAGCCTCTACGAGCCTCATGGTTACTCAACATTCTATTGACAGCGACCTGTTTGTCGCGCGCGAGCCACCCAACCCCCCTCCGACGACGCTCGGTGCCACGCCACAGGCGGGCCTACGCCCGCCCAGGGCTGCTAAGATGTGTGTAACGACCAGCCCTAAGAGGGAGGGGGGTTGGGATTGCACGCCCGAAATGGGCACACGACATTATCAACGGGGCACTGACGGCATCATTGCCGCGCCGTGCGCACCAGTGATTCGCGAATCGCAACCATCGAAATGAGTGGCCTGGCAAGTTTGTCGCGACCAGGCTCGCGACAAAGTTCAGGCACCTGCGGCTCGGTCGCGCTACGTCTGATTAGAGTCTTCCT
>JASLXP010000195.1 GCA_030740295.1 Planctomycetota bacterium | reverse complement strand
TCACATGCCGTGCGGTCGCCATGGCTTTCCGATCCTTCCGACCGCACTGTTCAAGTCAGCCTGGGATACTCTCCCTGTTGGACAAACGTCTTTTACACTTCAACGAGATGATTCGCCTTCTCCTCACTGAAGTTTTTGGCCCGTGATGAAAGTTATCAAAGTAAAAATCGAGCCTCTCAGTCCTGAAGCCTTCGAGCCTTTCGGACAGGTCATCAGCTCGTTCAATGAGATCGGGCCGGAGGTGCGGGTAGGAGGACTGCAAGAACGTGAGTACACGGTCACTGCGGAAACTTCCGAGCCTCCTCCCGAAAAGCCGTCTCTCTCGGAAGGACTGGCGCGCGCCCATTTCGCATTTCACACCGATGCGGGACAGTCCTTCTATCCCAGTCGACACTGCCCGACGGTGTTCTTTGTAGGGCCGGTGAAAGAAGTGTTGGGGCCTGATGACATTCGCGCCTTCTTTTCAGATGGAAGTCTGGGCATCTGCATGCACCCGGAGATATGGCATACAATGCCCATCTGTCTGGAGGGTACCGAGGTCTACCAAACCGCCCGAGGCGACCAGGACTATCAGACGTATTCGGTCGAAGTCGATTTTGATGCTGAGCGGGGACTGACCTTGGAGCCCGATGTGGAAAGTTCCGTGCGGACGGATTAGAAAGCCACCTTTCGATGGAGGAACCTATGGACAGAATACGATTGGGACTGGTCGGCTGCGGAGGCATGGGTACACGGCATCTCTACGGTCTGCGCGAACTTGCCCAGACTCCCTTCGACAATGTCGAGCTATGCGGCCTGTGTGACGTCCGACGAGAAAACGCGGACCTGGCCGCAGAGGAAGCTGAGAAACTCCTGGGCATCCGGCCTCAAGTTTTCACGAGCCTGGGAGAGATGGCTCAAGAGCTGCCGGACCTGGATGCCGTGGATGTGGTGACGGATCCATCTGTGCACCAGGACGTGGTCTGTGAAGCCCTGGACGCGGGGCTGCACGTGATGGTGGAGAAACCGATGGCCGTCACTGTCAAGGCGTGCCGACAGATGGTGGAGTCCGCGGGACGGAACAACCGAATTCTGTCCGTGGCCGAAAACTTTCGTAGGGACCCATCGGCCCGCCTGGTCCGCCACCTCCTGGCGACAGGTGCAATAGGCACGCCTTATATGGCCCTGTTCCACTCGCAAAGTGCCGGTGATCACATCTTTATCACGCCCTGGAGGCATCTCAAAGAGAGGGGCGGCTTCCTCCTCGACATGGGTGTGCATTTTACTGACATGATTCGCTACCAACTGGGAGACATCGATGAAGTCTACGGCGATGTGAGATTGATCGAGCCGGTTCGCCGGAAATCAGGATTGATAACTGCCGACTACACTTTCTATCGCCGACGCGCTGAGGCCATGGATATCGAGATTGATCCCACGGCAGAAGATACTTCGCAGGCAATGTTCAAGATGGAGAACGGGGTGACCGTGAGTTGGATGGCAGGTATCAGTGGACATGGCGGTTCCGGCCGTCAATTGATTCTGGGTGACCGGGGATGCATCGAAGGCTTCGGCACGCGGGGAGGCCGCGTGAGCCTGAAGCTGGACGACCGTGAAACGATGACTCAGGAGCAGATTCTTGAGACGGTCGAGGACTTCGAGCTGGACCCGCTGACCTCACATCTCTTCCCATCCGGAGTGTCTGCCGGCGATGACAGGGCTGACTGGAAGCTCATCGCTATCGAATACCACGAGCTGGCCGAGGCAGTTGCGCACGGACGGAATGTAGAGGTGAACGGCACGGAGGGTCTGAAGGACGTCGCCGCAATCTATGCCATCTTCGAATCACACAGGGCCGGCAGGGCGGTGAAGCTGAGCGAAGTGGAAACCTGCCAAGTCTACGAGTATCAGGCTGAAATCGACGCCGCCCTGGGAATCGACCAACCGTAGGGAGTAATAACGACTTTACGAGCCTGCCTCAGAAGTCTTCCAGTTGTTACTTCTGGATGGCCGTGGTTGAGAGTTGCCTTTTCCCTGTTCGGTCGGGCTTCAACAACGCAGAGCCCGCGATTTTGAACTTCGCTTCTCACCTGATGCCCCAGCAGGGATAGTATTCAAGCTTCACCAGACCGGGCGTGATGGTCATTCCCGGCTCGTCTCTGGAGTGAATGAAGGTCTGGCCGTTCTTTCTCTCGACGTGGTCTATGATGAAGCTCTGAACCAGCAGGCCGCCCAAATCGATCATCAGGACTCGTCCGTTCAGAGAGCCGTCGGTGGGCAACCTGGTCTCAGTGAGGAAAGCATCGAAATCTTCTCCGGCTTCTACGCGAGATGTCTTGGTGACGAGGCCGCGGTAGGAGACCTTTCCTTCAATCTTTCTGTCTTTGAAGTCCAGAAGATCTCCCTCAACCAGATAGGCCCAGTTGTCCTTCCCAGTGCCTTCTGCGATGTGGGCAAACCGGCCGCGGATTTTCACCTCGCCGCCGCCGATCTGCCGGAGCGTCCGCGGGTCTTCATCCATGGTGGAAACAATGGTGTCTACTCGATTGGGCAGCGTGATTCGGATAGCAACGGCCTTTTCATCGCGAGGCATGGTATCGAGAAGCTGGACATCCCGGATCAGCGGTTTTCCGACATACGGATGGTGAACAGCAACGAAAGTGCTGTCACCGTCTGATTGGCTGACCGCGAGGAAGGGGGCCGTGCCGATGCGGCGCATGGCCGGTGCCACGCATTCGGTGACCCGGGCGCCCTGTTGGGGCAGAAAGTGGCTGACGAGCCCGGCCGACCCGTCATCCATGGTGTAGTGAACGTCCCATTCGCCGTCGGTCTTCCCGGCGTACAGGGCCTCCAGGGGAAGTCCTGAATGGAAAAGCCCGAAGGTCCGTTTCATCTCCAGCGATGTCTTCATTGTGTGTGGCTCGGACAGACACGAATGCAACA
>JASLXP010000194.1 GCA_030740295.1 Planctomycetota bacterium | reverse complement strand
AGAAGAGGATCAGGCACGACAGGCAGCAGGCGACTTTGGTTCGTGACATGATGGATGAGATGTTTGGATTTCCCTCTGTGTGACTCCCGACAGATTCAGCAGCGCCCTGAAGGTAGTGCGTGAGGCATGGAATTCAAATTTGAGTTTGAGATTCAGACTCGCTCGAAGATGGTCAAGGTTGATGGCGGCAGGCGACCATGGACCATCACTGGTCTGACCATCTGCCATTCTCGCTGAGACTCGCAAACCGCGACCCGACTCGCTAGTATTCCGCCCTCGCGACAGCAAAGCCAACTCCGGGGTTTGAGGCCACTGGCTTGACCAGTGGATGTCACGCTCCTGGCAGGAATCTGGGCCTGCATTGGACAAGCTGGCCGCCTCCACGGGCCGCAACCCAAAATGCGCGAGGAGAATCGTGAATCGTCGCCGGGCAAGCCGGTGGCTTCTTTGAATCGCCGTATCCCATGGCCGCCACTGTTCCAACACGCAATCTGACGTTGCCGGTTCTGCAGCGCGTACCCGTCGGGCCGAAACAGTCCAACCAGCCGTTTCACGTGCTCGCAAAGCCGACCGGGGCGGTCTGCAATATCGATTGCGAGTACTGTTTCTACCTCGAAAAGGAGCGCCTCTACCCCCACGGCGAAGAGTTTATGATGGCGGAGAGCGTGATGGAAGATCACGTCCGTCAATACATCGAGGGACAGCCGCCAGGGACAGAGGAGATCAACTTCGCATGGCAGGGAGGCGAGCCAACCCTTCGGGGACTCGACTTCTTTCGCAAGGTCGTTGAGCTCCAGGAAAAATACAAGCGGCCCGGGATGACGGTCACCAATGCATTCCAAACCAACGGAATTCTGATAGACGACAAGTGGGCCACCTTTTTCAAGGAGCATGATTTCCTGATTGGCGTCAGCATCGACGGCCCGGAACACCTGCACGACCGGTATCGGAAAGACAAGGGCGGGCGCGGGACGTTCAAAAGGGTGACGCGCGGGCTCGACAACCTGAAAGAACATGCGTGCGAGTTCAACACGCTCACCGTCGTCCAGCGCAGCAACAGCGAACGCCCTGACGAAGTCTACGATTTTTTGAAATCCATCGGTTCTACCTTTTTCCAGTTCATTCCCATTGTGGAGGTCGAAGGATCGGAAAGGGTGTCCGGACGCAGCGTCCTGCCCGAAAAGTGGGGTACGTTCTTGTGCAGCATTCTCGACCAGTGGCTTAAACGAAAAGACATCGGAAAGATCTTCATTCAGCAATTCGACATGATGGTGGGCCTGGCCATGGGCTACCCGTCATCCCTCTGCGTGCACTCGGAGACCTGCGGACGGGCCGTGGCCATCGAGCACAACGGCGACCTCTTCAGTTGCGACCACTTCGTCAATTGGGAAGACCACATCGGCAACGTCACCCAAATCAGCGAAGGCGAAATGATGGACGGCGACAAGCAGCATACCTTTGGCCTGAACAAGCGCGACCTGCTGCCGACCATGTGCAAAGAGTGTGACTACCTCCGCTACTGCTGGGGCGGCTGCCCCGCGCATCGCAACACCCTGACCCCCGCAGGAGAAGAAGGGCTGAACTACCTCTGCGCCGGGTACATGGCCTTCTACAAGCACTCGATTCCATACTTCAAGGCTATGGGAGAAGCCCTGCGGAATCGCCTGCCGGCCGCCGAGTTCAAGCGCTTCATGGACGGTGGCGAATTCCGCCCGCCGAAACCGCGCCAGGCCCGGCCTCAGCGTGGTATTGCCAGCCATGGCGTATCCAGAAAGGTGAATCGAAACTCCCCCTGCCCATGTGGGAGCGGCAAGAAATACAAGAAATGCTGCGGGCGGTAGAGGTTTCTTGCTGAACCTCTGCGTCACGTGCCTGTACGCTTAATTAAGTACCTCGGATAGCAGAGATGTCCCACGGATGGGTTAGCACGGTTTGAATCCGTGGGATGGCCTTGCCATCTGTGGTAAGAATCCCTCGATTGCAGCTAACGGCTGCCGTAGGATTTCAGATTCCCGATTCCTGCAGAGGGTTTCGTTCTCTTCTTAAGACACTTGCCGCCCAGGATGCAAAAGAAGACGACAGCCTCGAACGGAGCATCGTCGTCTGCCACTGTCAGAGCGCCCCGTTCCACGATGGCGTCTGCTCTGCTACCGTGTCAAGGAAGACGGCATCTTTCCCTGGGCCGGCCGCAGGCCGCCTTAATTACTATCCTGATTCCTCGTTTGGTCGTATGTTGCGTTCCTGTGGGCTCACGCAGTACCAGACCATTCGATAATCCACGTCCAAAGTTTCTCTGCTCAGTATGACTTTCCGATCCGTCTTCGTCGGAATTATCCTCTCGCTCGTGCTGGGGCTTGTGCTGCCCGTTACGGAATTCCTGATTCAGGGGACGCGGCTTGGGCTGAGCTCGGCGACTCCTGCGGCATTTTTTCTGCTGTTTGTCCTGCTCAGCACGGCGCAGCCTTTACTGAAATACATCAAGCCTTCCTGGGCTCTGCGACCGCCTGAACTCCTGGTGGTCTTTTCAATGGCCATGGTTGCCACGGTCGTTCCGACCCGTGGATTCGGCGGGCCGTACTTCGGGATGTCCGTTGGGGCTTCTTATTACTCGGATGATGGAAATCAGTGGGACAAAACGATCCGGCCACATCTCCCTGACCCGATTGTGGTGACGGACAAAGAAGTCGTGCGGCAGATGTATGAGGGACTGGATGAAGGGGCGAGTCTCAACTGGAAGGTGTGGCTGCCATCGCTGGCGTGGTGGTGTTTTTTTATGGTGGTGATGATGGTGACCGTGCTTTCGGTGATGCTCCTGTTCCGCCGTGCGTGGATACAGGACGAACGAATCTCGTTTCCCGTGGCACAGGTGGCGGTCGCCCTGGTCGAGGAAGGACCCGCCGGCTCGTGCGCCATCGCTCTTTTCTATCATCCCGCGTTCTGGGTTGGTTTTCTGCTTTCGGCATTCCTGAGCAGCGCCGGCCCGCTGAACAATTACTTCCCGGAGACTGTCAGTCGCTACTGGCTGTCCTGGGGTCTTCGGCACGACATCCCGTTCGTGGATCGTGCCTCGATCCGCATCAATCTTCTGATGTTCGGCTTTGCATTTTTCATTGCAGCGCGGGTGTCATTCAGTCTCTGGTTCTTTTACCTGCTGACACAGCCTCTTCAGTGGATCTATGGAACATTCTTTCCAGATCATGGCGAGAAGCTGAGCTACTGGACGTCAGGCGGGCCGCACGGGACGATCCTGGCCCGGCAGCAGGTGGGCGCCATGATCGTACTCGTGGTCGGGATGATCTGGTCCGCGCGAAAACGCATCCTTGATCAGAAGGGCACACTGCTCCTGTTTGCAGTTGGCGCGTGCTCGCTCTGTTTCATGATCCACCAGACGGGCGTGCCGCTGGGAATCTCGCCGGTAGTCGTGGGTGGCTCACTCATCATCTGGCTTTGCCTTACCCGGCTGATGGCTCAGGCAGGAACAGCCACCATGGTGACCGCTATCGTGCCGGTGGGTTTTGTCGTGGCGACAGTTGGCGTACCGAGCCTTGGAGTGACTGGTCTGATCGGCGTCGGTCTGACTTTTATCTGGGCGGGCGACATGCTGACTTACCTGATGGGTCCGACAGCCAACGCGGTCTACCTGCAGCACAGGAATGTTGCTTCACCGAATCGAGGGGCCTTCCTGCTGGTGGTAGCGGTGATGGTGAGCCTCGTGGCCTGTATTTGCATGACACTTTATCTCACTCATTCAGCAGGTGCGCTGAATCTGCACCCTCAATACTTCAATACCTTCTCAAAATATCCGTGGAAGTTTGTGGCCTCCAAACTGAGCCACGGTGCCGCACCGCCTGTCACCGGCTTCATCTGGACTGGTGTCGGTGCCGGAGTCATGCTGTTGCTGACCTGCCTGCAACGAGCGTTTTACTGGTGGCCGCTTCATCCGCTGGGCTACATGGCGCAAGGGGGCTGGGCCATGAAGAGTCTCTGGTTTTCCTTCTTCCTTGCGTGGCTGATCAAGGTCCTCGTCCTCAAGTACGGCGGCGGCGCGGCATACAAGAAAGCCAGAGTCTTCTTCATCGGGATCATCACCGGCCTCCTGGTCGTCGGTGGCCTCTGGCTGGTTGTCGATGCGGTCACGGGGATGCGTGGCAGCCGGGTTGGGCTTTATTGAAGCAGGATGCTGGTGCTGGATGCTGGATTCAAGATTCTGGATTCTGGATGCTGGATGCTGGATGCTGGATGCTGGATGCTGGATGCTCGATTCTGGATGCTCGATTCCGGATTCAAGATTCACTGATTCCGGATTCAAGATTCATCGATTCTGGATTCAAGATTTGAGATCCAAAGGGCCATTTCCCTGGCAGCTACTTCTCGGAGACCGGGGACTTGTCTCTCCTCTCGATCCTCGCGGTCTGATTTCGTCCCCAGCCTGAGCGGCCCCGAAAAACTGAAGCACGGACAAGTCGGCGCACTCCAAAGAATGCCCTGCAAATCTAAATCTCGCTCCTGAATCCCCGAATCCCTGAATCCCAGCATCCAACATCCAGCATCCAGAATCCAGAATCCAGAATCCCAATTCCCCTTACTTCGGCGGGTAACGCCTCAGCATCAACATATCCGCCACATCGAGCGGCATCTCGACGATCAGTTCGGCTTTCCTCACCTGGAATTTCAAGTCACCGAGCGAGGCGCTTGAGACATGTCGAATCGTGCCGGGATTAATGACACGCACCTGGAGGTTGGAGATCTTGCTGCCCTTGTAGTTCACCAGCGGGATGGCCAGGCCGGCCTTGCTGTCGAAGAGTGACGTCTCGACCAGTGGCTCGCTCAGAATGACGGGGCGTGTGATGCCAGCATCGAAAGCCCAGCGGGTGATGAAATTCCGTGTCTGGGGGCTGAACTTTGTGGGCAGAAAATGGGTGTACGCATCGTCGGTTGAGCCGCGGTCGGCCGGTCGATCCGGAAGGGCCGGTTTCACGTAAGCTGTTCCGGGGAGAGTTGCACAGGTGACTGCCATGCCTCGGCCGACCTTGTGTCGAAACAGAGCAGGAGTGCCGTCCTTGTAGCTGCCGATAACTTCGACCTTCTTCCCGAAGCCGGTCAGTTTCAGTAGCCCCGATCTTCGCGGTGTGAAGGTGCCTTTAACACCATAGACCTCCACAACGCCCGGGAGCGCGTGCCGGGAAGTTTTGTAGTTGATGAGATCGATCGGCTTGAGGCGCGGCAGGTTGTCTTTGCCGTGGATGTAGGAGATCTGCATGTCCACCTTTTGATCGACGATGCCCAGCAGGCGCTGCATCCAGACGTTGGCTTCGTTGTATTCGTTGAGCAGGCCGGCAGCAGCGGTGGCGAAAACGACCCCTCCGCCCTTGGCCCATTCCCGGAGTTTCTTGCCAGCGTCAGCCCGCAGATGGGTGTCGGCGATGTAGACAGCTTTGTAGTCCTTCAGGTCGCCTTCGAGGATGCCGTCCTCCGAAATGATGTCGAGTGGAATGTGCGCGTGTTTGAGCGCCATGAAAAGATGCTGGCGCTCTGCATTGAAGACGCTCGTGTTGTGCCAGATGTCGGTCGTCCCGCTCATGAGCAGGGCTACCTGAGGCTGCCGGAGTTTGCCGTTGACGACCATATCCTCGAAGAGCCCGGCATCGCGTATGACATCGTAAATCGCCCGGTACATTTCTGTGCTCTCGGCCAGCATGCTGTTTTCTGTGTAGCACATGGCCGTCGGGATGGGCTCGAAAAAGTCGAACAGGGTCGCACCGTTTGCCACGTCCGAGTAAAACGCGCGCCGGAGACTTGCCGGCGTATTGCCCGGCGTGTGCGGCATCACATACATGTAAATGGGGAGCCCGTGCTTGCGGGCGCCTGCCCGCAGCGCGCTGACCATGTAGCCAATCACCTGCTGGCTGGTGACGGGGATCTGCCAGAGGTAGTCCTCGCTCCACGGCATGGTCATGGCCCGCTGGCGGAAGACGTCGATCCACTGGAAGTAATTTGGCCTGTAATGCGGGTGCGGCGAATAGTTCGCGCCAATGAGCACGCCTTCGGGCAATTCCTTCTCGAGGATATCCACCCGTTCTTTCAACCTGTCGACGCCATACTGGTAGCGGTATCGCATGGCCCAGTAGTAGAGCGGCGGGTTAGTCTCCCTGGTGTCTGTCTTGTAGGTCACCAGTTGCCAGAGAGCATCGGGCCCCATCTTCTTGTGCTCCGGTTTGGAGATGAGGACGTCCCACGTGTTTATACCGTTCGCCTTGAGAAACTCACGAAATGCGTTGTTAGCGCTTTCTCCTGCTGTCGGTCCGGAAAGGTGAATCTCATCGCCCATCGAAATCACCTTCACATATGGGAACTGGCCCTTCTTTTTGAGCTCTTTCACCCAATCGGCCAGCTTCGATGTCGGGATGCTCCGGACATCAAACTTGCTCGTCTGCTTGAAGCTCAGCTTCTGTCTCTGCACGAAGGCCGGGTGAATCTTACCGGGCATGCTGTTGATGACGTTGTTGCCGAGCGCTTTGGCAATATCGAGCTGGAGAGCTGAGATTCGGTTGAGAGTTTTGCCGACGCGGAAGGTGTTGAAGAACAGGATGTCCTTCGGGATGCGTCCTCTGACCGGAAACTCTTTGATATCGGCGAGGAGCCGCTCGAGGATTTCTTCGAACGTCTGAATCTTTCCGCCGTAACGAAGATCCGCAGGAATGGCGAATTGGGCCGTGGGCGATGTCGCGTCCTTGTATCGAGTCCTCTTGACTGATTTCGGCCCGTTCTCGCCGGGCACTCCAAATTCAAACTCCAGGTCGATGCTTCCGCCCTGTACGCCCTTGGGGTAGATGACTTTCGGGAAGTAGCCTGACACATTCAGCGCGTCCATCATCGAACCGATCTCGACCCACGGCGATGCTTCGCCCGGCTTGATCCATTCACCGGTAGTGTTGTCGGCCTTGCCGTTCTTATCGATCCAGATGGATCGTTCCCAGTTGCGGATGTGCACCCAATACGGGGAATGCTCTCTCGCCTTGGGCGAGCTTACGATTATCGGGCTTTTGGCATCGGCCGGATTCTTAATCTTCACAAAGACATCACCGGCCTGGGTCAGCAACCCATCGAGGGGCAGGTAGTTTTCTTTTTCGATGCGCTTTTCGACCTCGGCGGTATCGGTCGTAAGCATGATGACATCGATATTGCGACGGGCCGCGGGCTCGGGCTGTTTGTCAGCGACGAGAATCAGGTCTGCCTTGCCCTTCTTAAGTTTCACCTTGGCGTCTGTCCCTTCCCATACGATGTTTTCTACCGGCCCCCAATACCACCTGACCTGCGGCTGCACTTTCTTTCGAAAGGCCCACAGCTTGGGATTCTCCATCCCGCCGTAACCGCGTTTGAAGACCTCTTTGCCATCCTGCTCGATGACCAGTGAAAACTCGGTCTGAAAATTATAGACCGCTTCATAGCGAATCAGCGCGAGATATTCGCCGTCCGCAGGAATCTCGACCGAGCCCAGCGCTCGCGACCGTTCGCACTGTTCGGGCGCGCCAAGGTATCGCAGGCGGGAAATGAACGTGTTGGCAAAAGTGGCCGCGTAGTAGTTCGTGCCCCACGGCTTTGTCTTCCAGTTGCCAAGAGGTTCGAATGCTTCAGCTTCAATGAAAACGGTTGACTTGCCTGTCTCCTCGGCAGCCGCTGGAATCAGCAGGGCCGCGACAAGCACCAGTCCGGAGAGGATAGATCGGTACTGCATGGTTTGGGTTTGAAATTGTGAAGGAGAGGGTTGCCGAGGCGGCGAGGCGGGATCGCTTGGGCTTGCGATGAGAGGGATTATAGGAAGCGGAGAAGGAGGTTCAAGGATACGGAGACAGGATGGGGAGGAATGGTTGATGCCGGATGCTGGAAACTCGATGCTCGATGTATCCCATCAATCAAACCACTCATCAGTCGGATCAAACTTTGGCAGCACAAAGATGAGCACCTTCATTTTTCCGACGGCCCGGTGGCGGGTGCCGGGCGGGATGAAGATGCAGGTGCCCGGACGCACATGGATGAGATCGTCATCCAGTTGCATCCGGGCACCATCTTCGCATTCGAGGAAGTAGTAGGTCTCCGCCAGTCGCTTGTGGTAATGCAGCCTGGCGTCCGCCGATATCTCCGTGACATGCACGGTACCGGGAAAGGCATCGATGTCAGCAAAGGCCCGGCGTGCAGTGCCGCAGGGGCAGGGCACGCCCTCAATGTCGGCGAAATCCGCAAGGTGATACTTCGGCGGGTCTGTGGGCATAGCGAGACCGAGGAGTGCGAGACTACTAATCGGTTCCGCTCTTCAGCCTTGCCTTTAACGAGGCAAGCGAATCATCAATCGCGGGTGAAGCCGGTCCGGCCTCCAGTGCTTTCTCGATTTCATCGTCAACAGACGTAGTTGCGTCCGCCAGATCGCCGTAGGCTTCGGAGAGGGCTTCCTGCTC
>JASLXP010000193.1 GCA_030740295.1 Planctomycetota bacterium | reverse complement strand
TCGCCGAGGCAATTCATGAGAACAGTGACCGTGCTACCGGTCCGTTCATCAAGGTGAACTGTTCAGCCCTGGCCGAGAGCCTCCTTGAAAGTGAACTGTTTGGTCATGAGAAGGGCGCATTCACCGGCGCTGATGCCCGGCGCAAAGGCAAGTTTGAGATTGCCGAAAGTGGCACGCTCTTCCTCGATGAAATCGGGGAAGTGAGCCTGAGCACCCAAGTCAAACTTCTGCGATTTCTCCAGGAGCGTGAATTCGAGCGCGTCGGAGGCAACGAGGTCATGAAGCTCGACGTACGCGTGATCGCCGCAACCAACCTTGATCTGACAGCCGCCATCGAAGACAACAAATTTCGGGAAGACCTTTACTATCGGCTGAACGTCATCTCCCTTGACATGCCCCCGCTGCGCGAACGGCTCTCTGACCTGCAGAGCCTTGTGGAGCACTTCATTGAGAAATACTCTAAACGACATAACAAGACAATCAGCGGCATCGTACCTCATGGCCTTCACCGGATGATGTCTTATCGTTGGCCTGGAAACATCCGTGAGTTGGAGAATGTCGTCGAGCGCGCGGTAGTCCTCGCTGTGGATGAGACGATCAAGAGCGAACAACTCCCCGCCTTCCTCCCCGAGCAGCCGGAGCAGATGGACTCCGACCTTGCCCCGCCCATTCCCGGCGCAAAACTCAAGGAGCTCGAACGCTACGCCATAGCGAAGACACTCGAACAGTTCGAAGGTCACCGCGCAAAAACGGCAGCGGCCCTCGGGATCAGCGTGCGTGCCCTGCAGTACAAGCTGAAGGAATACGAGCTGCTGCACAAGCATTGAAGTGCATCTTGCGGGATGAGAGCGGTCCGTACGGCGGCGATGCGAAAACCCGGCTGAGAAAGCCGTGACTCCAACATTCTGAACGAATATCGACCTCTGGTCAGCCGGTCGGCTTCTCACGATGGACGTTCGGCTCGGCCGATACTTGTCAAACTCTCCGCGGAGATTGTCCCGAAGGACAAGGAGATGGAAGATGTGAAGGCTACCGGCTGCGACCTGGAAACCTATCTGAAACAGACCTGAGTTCCGTTCATGGCATACCTGAACGAAAGGCACGACTAAAGGAATGGTATGGCGGCTCGTATGCAAATACCCGGACGAGTCGAGGGTAGCGAGAAGAGTCCTACCAGCAGAGAAGCATTCCATCACCCCATCCTCAACGATCGAGTACCTCCTCATCCAAAAACTCCTCACCGCGCCCGACACACCTGATCGCCTCCGGCAGCCGATCTGGCGCGGAACGCTTCAGGAGAAAGCCGTCTGCCCCCGCAGCTTTTGCCTCCAGCAGATAATCTTCGGTGTCATGTGCCGTGAGGATCAGCACCTTTGTATCCATAGAGTGTTCTTTGACCGCCCTGGTCACATCCATGCCGCTCATGTCTGGCAGGTTAACATCCAGCACCACCACCTCCGCTTCCGTTTTGCCGGCAAGCTCGATAGCCTGTCTGCCGGTCTCCGCCTCGCCGCAGATTTCCAGGTCATCCTCGTCTTCGAGCAGCATGACTAACCCGCTTCTGAAAAGTTCCTGATCCTCTACCAGTAGTACTTTCAATTCTCAATCCGTGTAATGTTGGTGAGACCTGATTTATACTTTGAGCATCGAGCTTCCACCAACCAGCAGCAAGTAACCTGCAAATGAGTACGCGACGCCGTCTCCTGCTCCTCATTCTGGTGATGACCGCGGCTACTATGGTCGTCGGTATCACGACCATTTACCTGCTCTACAATCGAGCATTCGAGGTGCACAGGGCTCATCTGGTCGAGACCGTCCAGAGCCAGGCCAGGCTGATGGAGTCCGTTGCCCGCTTTGATGCCCGGAACGAGCGCGCCCCGACGGAAGCGATTGAAGCAACGCTCAGCCAGATTCGAGAGGCGCACAAAAGATACGAGGGTTATGGCGAGACTGGTGAGTTCACCATTGCTCGGCTTGAGGGAGACCGAATCGTGTTCCTGATCAGCCATCGGCACCAGACCTCCGAACAGCCCAGCCCCGTTACCTCCGAATTCGCCGAACCGATGCGCAGAGCGTTATCCGGGAAGGCAGGAACGATGAAGGGCGTGGATTACCGCGGCCAGCAAGTCCTCGCCGCATTCGAACCGGTCGCAGAGCTCAAGCTTGGGCTCGTCTCCAAGATCGACCTGGACGAGATTCGACAGTCTTTCGTTTCTGCCGGTTACATCTCGGGCGCTGTCGGTGTGATCGTCATTCTGATCGGCTCAACTCTGTTTCTAGGTATAACGAATCCCATCAGCAGGCGACTCGAAGAAAACGAAGCACGCACTCGGGCGATCCTGGATACCGCGGTCGATGGCATTATCACGGTCGACAAGAGGGGAATCGTCCAATCCCTGAACCAGGCGGCCGAACGCATCTTTGGATACCCGGCCGAGGAGGTCATCGGCCAGAACGTCTCCTTGTTGATGCCCCAGCCCTTCGCAGATGAACACGATGCGTACATCAAGAAATATCTTCAGACCGGCGAAAAAAAGATCATCGACATTGGTCGTGAAGTGGTGGGACAACGCAAGAACGGTGAGATCTTTCCTATGGATTTGGCCGTCAGCGAAGTAAGGTTGGGTGGCGGCCGGATCTTCACCGGCATCGTCCGCGATGTCTCAGAGCGCAAAGAATCAGAACGGCGGCTCACCGAAAGTGAAAATCGGCTGCGCTCCATCATCGAATCCGAACCGGAATGCGTGAAACTCGTGGATCGGGAAGGCCGAATTCTGGAAATGAATGCTTCCGGCCTGGCCATGCTCGAGGCCGATTCGCTTGAAGAGGTGCAGGGCAAACATTGTGAAGAACTTATAGTCGGCAGCTATCGGCCGGCTTTCCGCTACCTTATCGACCGTGTGTTTAATGGGGAGCACCAATCCCTCGAGTTTGAAGTGGTCGGGCTCAAGGGCACCCGCCGCTGGCTCGATTCACACGCGGTGCCGCTGATGGATGCAGGCGGGAACATCACGGCCGTCCTTGCCGTGACACGCGACGTGACCCAGCACAAGCAGGCCGAGCAGACTATACGAGACAGCGAGGGCCGCTTCCGCACGCTTGTCCAGAACATCCCCGGCGCCGTCTATCGGTGTGCCTGCGATGAAGACTGGACCATGTCTTTTATCAGTGAGCCAATCGGGGATATCTCAGGCTATCCGGCTGCCGATTTCATCGACCAGGTAAGATCGTACGCAAGCATTGTCCATCCCGATGACGAACGAAAAGTGCGTGAAGAAGTTGCCCGTGCGAGGGATGAAATGCAGTCCTTCTTTCTAGAATATCGCATTCTGAACGCGCGGGGCGAGATCCGGTGGGTCCATGAGAAGGGCCACGTCATGAAACAGGATGGCGAGATCTGCATCGATGGCGTCATCCTTGATATCACAGATCGGAAAAGGGCGGAGGAAAGTCTGAAGGACAGCAATCTGCGCCTTGGTGAAACCCTCGACGAACTCCAGCGTGCACAGGAGCAGATCATCCAGACGGAACGCCTCCGAGCTCTCGGCGAAATGGCAAGCGGCATCGCGCACGACATCAATAATTCACTCTCGTCAGTCACCATGTTCTCATCCCTCGCAGCGAGACAAAAGGAAGTGCCCGACAAGGTGAGGTCATGTATCGAGAACATCCAGAAGGCCGCGCAGGATGCGACCAACACCGTCAGCCGAATGCGCGATTTTTATCGGCAGCGCAGCTCCAACGAATCTTTTGAACCCGTCGATCTGAACGAGGTCGTACGAGACGTGATTACGCTTACTCAGGCGAAGTGGAAAGACGAGCCCCTCGCGGCCGGTTCCCACATCGAGGTAGTCACCGACCTTATGGCCACGCGCCGGGTCTCTGCCAACCTCAGCGAGATGCGCGAAGTGATGACCAACTTTATCTTCAACGCAGTCGATGCCCTTCAGGAGGGGGGCACGATAAGGGCCGCGACGCGGGACGAAGGTAATGACGTGTTAATGACCGTGTCTGACACTGGCTCGGGTATGGACGATGAAACCAAGCGGCGGATGTTCGAGCCGTTCTTTACGAGCAAGGGTCTGCATGGCACCGGGCTCGGACTGAGCGTCTGCTGGGGCATCATCAAACGCCACAATGGTGAGATTGCTGTCTCCAGCGAAGAGGAACAAGGCACTGCAATTACGATTCGGTTGCCCGTCGTCAGTGAACAGCGAACACGCAGCGTGAAGAAACCAGAGCCGTTGCCCGGTCTGCGTCTGCTCTGCATCGATGACGAAGAAATGGTTCGGGATGGCCTTCAACAGCTCCTTACGGATATGGGCCACCAGGTGACCGTTGCGAATGACGGGAAGTCAGGCCTTGAAGTTTTTGATTCAGGAGAATTCGATGTAGTCATTACCGACCTGGGTATGCCAAAACTCACCGGCGGCCAGGTCGCAATCGGTATCAGAAGGCACTCGTCGACAACTCCGATCATTCTGCTGACAGGGTGGGGCCAGCAGGTGGATGAAAGCCAATTCGAAGGGGTCAACCTGGTGCTGAGTAAACCACCGTCTGACCAGTCACTCGAGGACGCTTTAAGGAAAGTATTGGGGATGTGATGGCAGCGGATCGCTGAATTGCACATTCTGCATAATGGCTCTCGCAACCGATGAGCAAGATGCAATCCATGCATCAGATGGCCTGCTGGCCCGGATTCCAGGAGCTTTGTACCACTGTTACGACCCGCAAGGGACGCGTCTGCGACATCTCAAGGATAATGGGTACCCATGTTGCTTGTCCGGCATCGCTGAGATTTGCAGCCACCAGGCCAACGAAAAGAACGATGTCCGAGAAGAACGAAAAGGATGATCTCGACCGGCGCGACTTTATGACCGTGGCATCCACGACTGCGATGGCAGGCGGACTTGTTGCCGGTTACGGAAGTTTCGCTGCCCTTGCCGGGCGCTTCCTCTATCCGTCCGGCCCGGGCAGGAAAGAATGGTTGTACGTGACGGAAGTCGCCACAATGAAGGCCGGTGATTCCATGAGCTACGTATCCCCGTCCGGCGAGAAGGTGACCATTACCAGGCAGGCTGAGAAAGGCGATGAAAATGACTTTGTCGCGCTGTCAAGCATCTGCCCTCACCTCGGATGCCAGGTGCACTGGGAAGCGCACAACGATCGTTTTTTTTGTCCATGCCATAACGGCGTTTTCGATACGAACGGAAAGGCAACGCAAGGCCCGCCCGCCGATGCCGGCCAGGAACTCCTGCAATTCAATACCAGGGTCGAGAACGGCTTGCTCTACATCGAAGTGGCCGTGGAGGCACTTTCATGACCACCGTCACCAACTGGTTTAAAGAACGCCTCCCATTCGACCCGGAACAGATCCGCGAACTCACCAACGAGCCCGTGCCGAATCACCTCAAGCGATGGTGGTTCTGTCTTGGCGGCACGCCGGCCTATTTGTTTGTGGTGCAGATCTTCACGGGCATCCTTCTCGCGTTTTACTACGAATCCGGCCAAGCGCGGGCTTATGAATCTGTCCGCCACATTACAGAAGAAGTCGCGTTCGGATGGTACATCCGAAGTATTCACAAGTGGGCGGCCACATTCATGATCGCCTCAGTCATCCTGCATCAGATGCGAGTCTACTTCACCGGAGCGTACCGCAAACCACGTGAGCTCAATTGGATCATTGGGATGTGTCTGCTCATGTGCGCACTTCTGACCGGGTTCACCGGGTACAGCCTTGTGTACGAACAGCTCAGCTTCTGGGGCGCGACCGTCGGGGCGAACATCACCGAAACAGTGCCGGTTGTCGGAGGCATGATGAAGAAAATGATGCTCGCGGGCGACTCTTACAACGAACAGACGCTGCCGCGCTTCTTCATTCTTCACGCGGCCGTCCTCCCCGCCGCCATCGTAGGCCTGCTCGTGGTTCACATCACGCTCATCCGCCTGCAGGGCGTTACGGAATTCAAGTTCGAAGACGAAGAGGATAAGACGAAGGAGACCTTCAATTTCTTTCCAGACCATCTCTTCACGGAGATTATCGTGGGGCTCGTGCTGATGATCCTCCTCAGCACACTCGCCACCATCCTGCCGGCCACGATGGGCTCGAAGGCCGACCCCCTCGTCACCCCCGAAGTCATCAAGCCGGAATGGTTCTTTTACATGACCTTTCGATGGCTCAAGCTCTTCTCCGGAACGACAGCGGTTCTCAGTATGGGATTCATCGTTTTCATCATGTTCGTCTGGCCTTTCATCGATGCTGCCATCCGCAAAACATGGAAAGGCTCTGAGGCCAGCGTATGGATCGGTATCGTGGTTGTTCTCTCTATCATCGGACTGACCGTGTGGGAAGGCGCAGTCGCGCACTGAAACTTTCCTCCTGTTACTCGTTACTTCATACTTATCTTCCTCCATGTCTCTCAACACTAAACGCATCATCATTGGAAGCTTGGGTTTCCTTTTCCTTTTGTCCCTGATTTTCGTGCAGTGGATGGAGGTCGTCCGCAAGCAGGAGGAGACCGGACAGCGAGAACCTCACATTGCTGTACCCGCAAGCTCAAAGGCATGTGTCGAATGCCACGCCAAACAGAACCCCGGTGTTGTCGCCCACTGGGAAGGCAGCACGCACGCGCATAAGGGCGTCGGGTGCTATGAATGCCACCAGGCCGATGAGAAAGAGCCGGATGCCTTTAAGCACGAGGGAGCGGTGATCGCCACTGTCGTTACCCCGCGAGATTGTTCACGCTGCCACCCCGCTGAGGCAGAGGAATTCTCTCGCAGCCATCACGCCAAAGGCGGTAATATCCTTGCGTCCCTTGACAACTTCCTTGCCGAAACGGTCGAGGGGAACCGCGAGCCGTTCAATCCATACGGGCCCACTCCAGGCATGACGGTCGACAAAGTCAATGGGCTCGCAAGCGCCACTCTCGGCTGTAAACAATGCCACGGCAGCAAAGTCGCACTGCAGGCGAAGGACGGCGGGCAAATCACCTTCGAGGAGCTCCGCCCGGATGAAAATGGCCTGCCCACCAACAGCGACGCAGTGGCAAGCATCTTCAAAGACGAAAACAGCAAGCCTGTATTCCATCCAGACACATGGCCCAACACGGGCATCGGTCGCCTCAACCTGGACGGCTCTCGTGGCTCCTGCACGGCCTGTCACAGCCGGCATGACTTCTCACCTCGCCGGGCACGCCAGCCCGAAAACTGCGGCAAGTGCCACCTCGGCCCCGACCATCCTCAGAAAGAGATCTACGAAGAATCGAAGCACGGCGCGGCCTATCGCGACTTGAAGGACAAGATGAATCTCGATGCAAAAGATTGGGTACTCGGTAAGGACTATTCCTCCGCGCCGACATGCGCCACCTGCCACATGTCCGCACACAGCAAAGGCGGCAAGGTCACCCACGATCCCGGCAAACGCATCTCGTGGACGAATCGCCCACCGATCAGTCTTGTCCTCGATACGGACGTCGATCACAAAGTCATCAAGACATCCGATCCTGAAGAGCGCACGAAGCTCACCCACGATTCCGCTCGCGACAAGCGCGACAGAATGAAGCTCGTCTGCGCCCATTGCCACACCAAAGATTACGTAAACGCCTTCTATAAGCAGTACGACAGCTTCATCGTTCTCTACAACGAGAAGTTCGCCAAACCCGGTAAGGCCATCATGGCCGCGCTCAAATCCAACGGCCTGATCAGCAAGCGCCAATTCGATGATGAAATCGAATGGACATGGTTTTATCTCTGGCACCACGAAGGCCGTCGGGCCCGGCATGGCGCATCCATGATGGCCCCCGATTACACGCACTGGCACGGCATGTACGAAGTGGCCGAACGCTTCTATCAGGAACTCATCCCCCAGGCCCGTGAAATCCTTCACCACGCAGTGGAGGATGGAAAGGCAACCGAGGCCGCTAAAGTCAAAGCCGTCATCGAAGGAATCCTGCAGCGTCCGGAGCACCAGTGGTTTGAGGGTGAGAAGCCTGAGTAGTCCTCAATGCCGGGCCATCATTCCTTCAGGAACTCTGAGATAAACTCGGTCAGTCTCAGCGGGTACAAAAGCCCTGCGACGGTATCATCCAAGTGAAGCACCGGCACATGCCGGCAGCCGGAGTTAGCCATCACGCACATGGCCGCGGCAATGGACTCCGTTTCATACACGAAATCCGGTTCAGTGGTCATGAGTTCTGCTATCGGCCTTTCTTCGACTTCGGGCCATTCCAGAGCGGCCCGCATGAGGATATCGCGCTTGGTGAAGATGCCCATCAGGTGTTTGCCGTCTACCACAAGCAGGGCCGCCACATCCTCAGAGGCCATGATGCGCAGGGCCATCCAGAAAGGTGTGTCCGGTGCGCAGGTGGCCTGCGGCGAAATGTCCAGATCACCGACAGCTACCTCAACGAGGGCACGTTCGAGAGGCTCAGATTCCGGAGGCGGCTCATAATTCTTAAGCTGATCTCGAAACTCCGCAGGATAGCGCTCTGCCCATAGTTCTGTTGCCATTCAAGCGCCCTCCCTGGCTATGTATGGCTTAGTGCCAGGGCGCTGCCCATGGATGACGTATGCGAAGTGTTCGGCGAAGAACTCAACTAGTCCCTTCTGACCTGTCAGCGCCAGGACTTTCCCGTCCTCGTTTGTCAGCACGGCGAAACGAGACCTCATCGTCTTCATATCATCGACCAGAGATGAAATCACTTGCGTTTCTTTGAGAACGATACATTCCGGCGCGACGTGTCCGCCTACCGGCTCATCCAAAGCTTCCGGGCGTTCATCGAGGAGCTTCATCAGACACCGTTCGGTGAACACGCTCGGAGCTTCACTGCCATCTCTTACCACCACGCATCCGAGCCCTCGCTCTCGCATGATTTCCACTACCTGACGAATTGGAGTCTCCCGAGGCACCTGGATGGCCTCGCGCAGATTAAGTTCGTTAACCGGCTGAGTATGGATGTTTTCGTAAAGGTCCATGGACTGAAGAATGGTTAACGGTCGATGATTCTCCTCGCCTTCGATGCAGCCGAGAATGGCCGCAAATCCTGCATTTTGAAACTCGGGTAAACCGGGTTTTCTGCAATGGATGCTGGCAGCGTCTGC
>JASLXP010000192.1 GCA_030740295.1 Planctomycetota bacterium | reverse complement strand
CAACTGACCATCCTGTTGTACCCGGGCGGAGTCTTTCTGGTGGCGGGCCTGACAGGTGCCTTGCTGCGGGAGGATAAGGCGCACACATGAGGCATCTCATCGATTTTATATTCCTGGCCATCCTGGTGGACATAGCGTCCGGCTGTCCGAGTTGGAGCCGGCAGGCATTTCGAGGGCGGCTCGGCCTGGTCGGCCTTTACGTCATTGCCTCGCTGGCTCTCTGGATGACAGCGCGCTGGTTACTGATTCCCTGGCAGTTCGATCAGATGACTTCTCAAACCTACATCTTCATCGTCCTGGGGATGATGGGAGTTGCCGGGCTGGCTGGCGTCCATAGGTTGTGTGCCGACTCGGAGGCAGAGCATTCTCCACTGTTACTTGGAGCAGGCGTTCTGACGTTACTTGGAATTCCGCTCCTCGATCATGCCGGTCGGTTGCCTCTTTTAGACTATCTGTTGCCAGTGGCCGGAACCGGCCTGGGTTGGCTGGCCATCAGTTACGTCATGAGCATCCTGAAAGAGGAATTGCACGCTGAGGGAGTGCCGCGCCTGATGCACGGCCGGTGCGGCCTGATCCTCGTCGCCGGGATCTTCTATTGGGCGCTCATGGGTTTCTTCAACGTTGGCTTCATTTAGTAATTCCTATGCCCAGCTTCCCCACGATGACAGGCCGCGGGCCGTTTTCACACAAACAGCGCAGCACACGCTGGATCATGTGGCAGGCAGTTGTGGCCCTGCTGCCCATTGGAATCGTCGGGATTGTGTTCTTCGCCCATCAGGCGCTCATGGTCATCGGGATCAGCGTTGGTGCCGCGTGGGCAGCGGACCTGCTGGGACGTCGTCTCAACCGGCAAAAGACGGACATCACGGATGCGAGCCCGATTGTCACTGGGCTGTTGCTGGCCTACATGCTGCCCCCCGATGTGCCGTGGTTCGTACCTTTTGTCGGAGCTCTTTACGCCATCCTTATTGGCAAACAGCTCTTTGGTGGTTTGGGAAACAACCCATTCAATCCGGTCCTTGTGGGACGGGTCCTGCTCCAGTGGTCTTATCCCGACTGGCTGAACCTGACGCGATATCCAATGGCGATAGATGCCGTCAGCTCCGCGACTCCTCTGCACGCGTCCACAGGCGCCACGCAGGCCGGGCTTGTGGACCTCTCTCTTGGTTTGCATGGCGGGACCATCGGAGAGACCAGCGCCCTTATCATTCTGCTTTGCGGCTTGTATCTGGTTCTTCGACGGGTCATTGATTGGCAGGCGCCGTTTCTCTGCCTTCTTGCTGTCTTCACCGCAGCGCTCCTGCTTCCTGCACCGGAAAAGTTCGCCGGGCATGCGCCTTACCTCGTGCGTAATCCGCTGTATCACGTCCTCTCCGGCGGGGCCATGCTCGCGGCGTTCTTCCTGATCACAGATCCAGTCACCACGCCTCTCACCGCCACCGGTCAAAACATATTTGCGGTGGGTGTTGGAATCATCACCGTCCTGATTCGCTTCTACGGCATTTATCCTGAAGGAGTCGCCTACGCGGTTCTGATCATGAACGGACTGACACCATTGATAAACCAGGTCTTCCGTCCCAAACCCCTCGGGTACGCAGGAGGTAATTCGCCCCCGTAGCCGCCCTATTCATACCGGCTGTTTTCTTGAAAAATCTGCAGGGCCAGTTTGTAGGTCTCGAAGCTCACGTTCGGCGGGATCGAATGATCGGAGTGGAAGAAATAGGGGATGCGCAGCCGGTTCAGCTCTTTTACTTTCGGTTCGATCTCTGCCCTGACTGCAGCCGGGTCATTGGTGCTGAGTGGTACGATGTTGATGTTTCCCATGTAGGAGATCTGGTTGCCGTAGATGCGCGCGAATTCCAGGACGTCGTTGCCCGCCTTGGCTTCCATGGGCTGCAGGCAATCGAAACCGGCATCAATCATCAGAGGCACGGCTTTCCGGATATCCCCGCAGGAGTGCATGAGGACCGGCAGGCCGTAATCCTTGAGGAATGAGACGAAAGCCTTCTCGTAAGGCATGACGAGCTCTCCCAGCGTTTTCGGTGAACAGTAAAGCCCGTTGCTGAAACCGAAATCCTCGTAAATGAAAAAACCATCTGGCAGGCCGGCCTCACGGAAGAGCAGCTCGTAGTGCTTTATGTAGAAATCGAGATGGACCTGGCAGAAATCATGAATCCAATCGGGGTCCGTGAGCAGGGCCGGGAGAAAATTTTCCTCGCCGATGGTGCAACGCATCAGCTCCCAGACGAACAGATTTCCCATTACGGCGAACTTGCCGCGGTCCCGGGCATCGGCCAGGGCCTTCCGGGCATCATCCACATTGCCAATTCGGTCCGTGCTCAGTTCGAGGAGAGGCTCGCGGTATTTCTTCCAGACCTCCGGGCTCGTCACTTCAAAACCGATGTGCTCCGGAGTGCCAGACCTTCCCTTCCAGTGTTTGAGCGTGGCGCCACGTCCATTCTTAGTGACTTTCCATCTGTCCGTTTCCTCGACGACGTCCTCCACGTCCATGAAAGGAGTGCTGTTAATCCACCCGCCACAACCGACGATATCGTAGTCGAAATAGACATCCGGTTTCTCGTCCTTTGGGTAGCCCTGATCGGGCCAGTGGTCTCTCAGCGTTTCGCCCCACCAATGCTCGTAGAGCCCCATCTGGTCGGGAATGTCTTTATTGAGGAGTGTCTTGACTCTTTCTGCGGATGTCATGAAGTCTGCTGTGGAATGGTGCGAACTGAATCGTCATCTGAATCGGAATCCCGATCCGGCTGCGAAACGGGTTGAGAATCAAACCCTCAATCATCAATCACGACGCCCTCTAATCCTGGTGGAGCTGGCGGGTATTCCAGTTCCAGGTTTTCCAGGGTGATACGGATGATCCTGGCTATGAGGTAATTGCGGTACCACTTTCTGTTGGCCGGGATAGTGAACCAGGGCGCCTCAGTCGTGCTGCATTCCCGGAGCGCGGATTCGAAGGTTACCTGGTAATCGTCCCAGAGTTTACGCTCGTTCAGATCGCTGATGTTGAATTTCCAGTGCTTGTCCGGGTTGTCCAGGCGTTCCTGCAGGCGCTCTTTCTGCTCGTCCTTTGATATGTGCAGGAAGAATTTGATGACGGCCGTTCCATTGTTGGTGAGATATTTTTCGTACGCGTTTATTTCGCCGTAACGCCGTTCGATAGTCTCGTCATCGACCAGGCCATGCACCTTGGTGACGATGACGTCTTCGTAGTGTGAGCGATTGAAGATTCCGATCATTCCCTTCCCGGGCACGGCCTTGTGGATGCGCCAGAGGTAATCGTGTGCGAGCTCCTCTTCCGTTGGTTTCTTGAAACTGCGCACCACCACGCCCTGGGGGTTGAGCGGACCCATCACGTTTTTAATGGTGCCGTCCTTACCGCCGGTGTCCGTGGCCTGAAAAACGATCAGAAGCGAATGCTTGCCCTGGGCATATAAGACCTCTTGCAGTTCGGTCAGTCGCTGCTGCTCTTCTTTAAGAAAGGGCTTTGATGCTTTTTTGCCCGGCAAGAGGCCGGCCTCGGATGGATCGGCATCCAGCACAAAGCTGCCGTCTGCAGGGACGCGGTAACGGGCGATCAGTTCGCTGTCGGAGATGGTCTGGCTCATCTGGGTATGGTGGTGATAGTTAGTTATTTGCCAATCTTCAGGCTTCAGTGATTCCAGCGGACGAGAGGTATTCCACGATGGCCCCGTCATAGCCGCTGGTCATGGTGTAGGCTTCTACGGCCAACTGTCGGCGTTTGGCCTGGTCGACGTTTCCCGTCTCTCTGAGGGAGGACAGGATCTCTGAATACCGTTCGGGCCGGACGATGATGATCACGTCGTGATGATTCTTCGCCGAGGCGCGCACCATGCATGGGCCGCCAATGTCAATGTTTTCGATGGCGTCCTCAAGAGTGCAATCCACCTTTGCCACGGTTTCTTCGAAAGGGTAGAGGTTCACGGCAACGAGGTCGATGGGGCCGATTTCGTGGTCCTCCATTGCCTGCATGTGTTCCGGGTTCGAACGAAGCCCGAGGATGCCCCCGTATATCTTGGGATGCAGAGTCTTGACGCGTCCGTTCATGATTTCAGGAAAGCCTGTGTAATCGGAAACGTCTCTGACGGACAGGCCGCTCTCTCTGAGCTGCCCCGCCGTGCCTCCGGTCGAAAGGATCTCGATACCAAGTTCGGCCAGGCCCCGGGCGAATTCGACAACTCCTGTTTTGTCACTCACACTGATCAGCGCTCTTTTAATTTCCATCTAATCCTCCGATCTGTTCATCTGGTGGCAGGTTGGCATCATACAGTTTCCAACTGAAAGAATGAATCACATGATGCAAAGTCCATCCATTACTGACCATTCCCAAAATGCTCACTGAACAATCCAGAATCACAGATTTTCCTTCGCTCGCAGGCCGCACATACCTCAACACCGCGGCTGAAGGAATTCCGCCGGTCTGCGTCACGGACGCTCTTGCTCAATACGCGCAGGATAAAGTGCTCGGTATGGACGGCCGTCCCCTCCATGAAACGCAGTGGCAGTCGGCTCGTTCGCTCGTCGCTGAATTCTATGGTCTTTCGTCGGATGAGATTGGAATCTGTTCGTGCAGTTCTGAGGCATACAATCTCGCGGCGATGGCGCTCCAGTTGAAGGATGGGGACGAGGTAATCGTCAACGATCTCGATTTCCCCGCTGGCGCCACGCCCTGGCTGCAGCCAGTCTGCCCGGCGGAGGTGAAGGTGTGGCGTTCTAACGAATGGGCGTTGAGGGTTGAAGATCTGATACCTTTGCTCAGTACGCGAACTCGCATCGTGACCGTTTCCCTCGTGAGTTTCTTTAACGGCTTCAAGGTCCCGCTTCAGGAACTGGCCGAGGCAGTCCGTGAAAATTCAGACGCTCTGCTTGCCGTTGATGTCACGCAGGCGCTCGGGCGTGTGCCGCTCGACCTGAATGGCGCGGACCTGATTGTGAGCTCGACGCACAAGTGGATTCTGGCCAGCCATGGCGGTGGGCTGGTCGGCGTGCCTTCAGCGAGAGCGGCGGAACTGACGACTACTGCCGGCGGATGGTTCAATCTGCAGGATCCCTTTCGTGAGAACCGGTTCGACGGCGCTGCCAGCAAACCCGGCGCGGCGAGTTTCATGGTCGGCATGCCGAGCTACTCGGCAGTCTACGCGATCAACGCGGGTCTGAATTACATTAAGGGTGTTGGGGTCGAGAACATCGAACAGCAGACTCGACCGCTGGTCATGAAGTGCCTGGAGGGCATCAGGAGATTTCCGGTGGAGAGGATCACTCCTGACAATCCGGAATCCATCGCCGGCATCCTCGCGTTTCGGCATCCGGATGCCGAACGAATCAGGGATCACCTGCGCTCCAAAGATATCCATGTCATGTGCCAGGCCGGCCGGATGCGGGTGGCCATCCATGGCTACAACACAATGGAAGATGTGGAGCAGTTGCTCGCCGCGCTGGCTGAAGTGCTCTGATCACACAAAGCCCACCGACCCATCTTCGTTCGTCACAAACGATCTGTGCCACGGCCGGTATCCGCTGTCTTTCTCGAGGTACTCATCATTGAGCTCGATCCCCCAGCCAGGCTTTTCGGGGACGGGTATGAAGCCGTCCTCAACCATCAATGGCTCTTGAACGAGGTCTCGCCGGCCGGGGCTGTCATCCGGGATGTACTCAAGGACGAGAAAGTTCGGAGTTGAAACGGCGAAGTGCACACTCACCGCAGTGGCGACCGGACCAAGCGGATTGTGCGGCGCGATAGGAACGCAAAATGCCTCGGCCATGGCCGCAATCTTCTTGCATTCGAGCATTCCGCCGACAAGACAGATGTCCGGCTGGAGGATGTCTGCGGCTTTCTGCTGAAGCAGATCCAGGAATTGGAACTTCGTCGTCAGGCATTCCCCGGTCGCCAGCGGCACCATCATCTTCTGCTTCACCTCAGCCATGGCGCCGATGTTCTCTGGCCGGATGGGCTCTTCGATAAAGAAGGGCCGGTGAGGTTTGAGCACGTCTGCAGTCTGGATTGCGCGTATCGGCTCTCGGAGCCGGGCATGGATGTCGACGCCGATATCAATGTCATCACCCACGGCCTTTCTGACCGCGGCCAACCGCTGTTCGGCATCGCGCAGCCACTCACCTGTAATGTCGACCCTGGTCGTCCCGCTGTACGGGCCCATTTTCAGGCATGTATAGCCATATTTCTCGATAAGGCCGAGGGCCGATTCCGCGCACTGCTCAGGTGTACTTCCTCCACAGCTCTGGTAAACACGCACCTTGTCTCGACACTTTCCGCCGAGCAGGTGCCAGGCCGGCACGCCCAGCGCCTTGCCTTTGATGTCCCACAGGCAATGCTCGATTCCGCTGATGGCGGCCATGTTCACCGGGCCGAACGGAAACCGCGTGTAGTTGTAGAGCTTCTGCCAGATGTGTTCGACGTTGCGAGGATCTTCGCCCACCAGCCATGTTTCAAAATCACGAATTACCTCGACCGTGGCCAACTCCGGCCCGCAGGAATATGCCTCGCCAATGCCGGTGATCCCTTCGTCTGTATGGACCTTGACGAAGACAAGATTGCGTGAGCCCCGCGGGGCGAGGATGGTTTCAATGTTTGTGATTTTCATGGGGGAGCTTACGTGTTGAGTAATGAGTGATGAGTAAGTTTCGGATTGGAGTTACGATTCTGTTGCAGGGCCAATCGGCGCATCGAGTTATACCCACGACGGTCTGTCAGAGACATCGTCATCCCATGGATGATTTGCCCGTTACGTATCCCAGCCCATCACGACTTTCCCTGCTTCTCCACTCTTCATGGCCTCGAAGCCCTTTTCAAATTCAGAGTAATGGAGCCGATGGGAAATCACCGGACTGATATCGAGCCCGCCCTGGAGCATGACGGTCATTTTGTACCAGGTCTCATACATCTCACGTCCGTAGATTCCCTTGATGGTGAGCATATTGAAAATGACCGTATTCCAGTCGATGGGCATCGATTCCTCCGGTATCCCCAGCATGGCGATCTTGCCACCGTGGCACATATTCTCGAGCATGTCGTTGAACGCCATGGGATTGCCGGACATCTCCAGTCCCACGTCAAAACCTTCTTTCATGTCCAGTTCTTTCTGCGCGTCCGCAATGCTCGAATCCCGGACGTCCAGCGCGAGAGTAGCCCCCATCTCTCTTGCCAGGTCAAGACGCCACGGATTCACATCGGTGACCACTACATAGCGTGCGCCCGCGTGTTTGACGACCGCGGCAGCCATCAGGCCGATGGGGCCTGCGCCGGTGATGAGGATGTCTTCGCCAAGCACGTCAAATGAAAGCGCGGTGTGCACTGCGTTCCCAAAGGGATCAAAAATCGAAGCGATATCTCGATCTATCTCTGGCGCGTGGTGCCAACAATTGGTCATCGGCAGCGCGATGTATTCACAGAAGGCTCCGGGACGATTGACTCCGATCCCGCTCGTGTCCGCGCAGAGATGTCGTCG
>JASLXP010000191.1 GCA_030740295.1 Planctomycetota bacterium | reverse complement strand
ATTGAGCAGTGGCGGCAACCTGATCCTGCTGCTGCTTCAGATGAGCAGTTGTTGTCCGGGGTACGTGCTTTGACGATAGCCGATGTAATGTACTGGTTCCGCGTTCGAAGGGTCGTCGGCGTGTCGAAGTTTCTTGAAATGCAGTTGAATATCTTTCTGCGAAAATACCCTCCTGAGAGTGGTTCGACTACTATCGTCGGTGACAGTGGCATGTTCATTGGCGGTTTTACATCAAAAACCGCACAAGCCCAGGCGGATTTGGCGGCCATCGCCAAACAGATCCGGGCGGAGGAAAAGCTCTATAAACTGGTCGTCGTAACCCCCGCCGAGCGTCTGCTGGACACACTGCGAAAGAATGCCGATGGTCGCCCGTTGATCGGGGAGATTGAGCATTATCTCGATAAGTATGGTCATATGGTCTACACCCTCGATTACGCAGAGCCGACGCCGGCGGATGCTCCATTGCCTGTCCTCATGAGTTTGAAAGCGCTGGTCCAGGGTACCGGTTATGACCCGATTGCCCGGCAAACTGAGTCGGCCCGAAATCGCGAAGCATCGGTGAAGGAGGCTAGCAAACTCTTCGGTCCGTTGCAGCGATGGAAGTTCCGATGGCGCGTTTGGCTGGCACGATACTACGGTCGCCATCGGGAGGAAGCGTTATTCTTCATTGGCGCAGCCTGGGCTGTATTGCGACCGCTCGCACTTGAACTCGGACGGCGTTTGGTCGAAGTGGGGACGCTCGCTTCAGCCGATGATGTGTTTTATCTGACCAGCGAAGAGCTGGAAGAAGCCATCCAGGCGCGCAAAGAAGAGCAAGCCTTGCCCGATTACATCCAGAAGGCAGCCGACCAACGTGAATTAAGGGAAGCCCGCAAGCGGATACATCCACCCGGGAAGATTCCCCCAGAGGCTGACAAATCGTTCGTGGAGTCCTTCAGGCCCTGGGAGCTAGACGCTGGGGCTCGTCTTTCGTTAACGGTCGGTGGTGAAACTCAGATACTCAATGAAGAAGGGAGCGATACACTAAAGGGCTTCGCGGTTAGCCGGGGACAGGTGACTGCAGAAGCCAGTGTGATTATCTCGCCAGCCGATTTCGCCAAGTTTAAACCCGGCAGCATCCTGGTCTGCGAGATGGCCACGTCTGCCTGGACGCAGCTTTTCCCCCTGGCAAAAGGGTTGGTCACTGACATTGGGGGTATGAACGCTCATGGTTCAATTGTCGCCAGAGAATACGGCATCCCGGCCGTGATGGGCACGGGCAACATTACGAAGCGGATTGTCAGCGGCCAGCTGATTACTGTCGACGGTGACGCGGGTACAGTCGCCCTCCTGCAATCATGAAGATTCTGGTCACGAACGACAACGGCATCGATTCGCCCGGCATCCAGGCGCTCGCCGACGTGATCCAGCGCTGACGGAGCAGACCCCTCGCCTGGAATCCGCGCTCAAGCAGTTGCTGGAAACTCCGTGAGTCAGGGATGCCGATGACGGCGTCGTGAATGTGAAACGCAAACGAGGCTTGCTCTCCAGACTGCTCAACCCCTTCGCTTAGCAAGAAGTTCTCTCCCCAATCGGGTTGCAAAACCCATCCAAGCACAGGGTCTCAAGGCCAGCGGGCGCTGCCTTCATAACACCCGCCATTTACTATTCATCTAGTTTCCTTTTGAGATGGAGGGCTGCTGCGGTGGTCCTTCATTTCGCCACAACGGTTGCGCTTGCCGGTTCACCATCAGTACGTCATTCTCCCACTTGGCACCAGAAGGCAAGGTCCGCACCTGCTCGCAGCAGGTGTTGCAAGAGCGACTGGCTATCGGGCCCCCATCTGAACGCTTACAAAAAAAGAGTTCCAACTCCATTTGACGGAGCAATGGTGTATTC
>JASLXP010000190.1 GCA_030740295.1 Planctomycetota bacterium | reverse complement strand
CTCGCTGGTATCTTTCGTTTTCTGGCTTTCCAGCCTCGGAGATAAGAAAGCAGAGAATGAAGAAGCAGCGCCTGCCATTGCCGAAGGTGACAGCGAGTCTTAAAGAATCGATCCATAGATCGAATCAGTCATGAGAACTTTTCTTCCCATCATTGCGTTTACGTTGGCCTTCCTCGCATTTTTTGCCGGGGTCGGCTGGTACGTGGACAAGGTCTCCGGCGCAAAGCCTGCCATCATTGGAGAGCTGCCGGTAAGCGTCGAATCCGGCAAGATCCTCTTCTGGGGCAAGGGCACCTGCCAGAACTGCCACAAAATCGGCGGCGAAGGGAGTAACACCCGCTGCCCTGACCTGGCCGGCATTGGAGCAACGGCAGCAGAGCGGGCCAAGGAGATTAACGAGAAGCTGAAAGCCGAGGGAAAACCCGCCGACTTCGATGCTCACAGATATATGGTCGAGTCCATCGCAAAACCGAGAGCCTACATCTCGGGCGGATTCCAGCCGATTATGCCCAAAGTCTTCGAGACTGTTCCTTTGAGCCGGAAGGAAGTCCTCTCTGTCCTTCTCTACCTTCAGACGCAGGGAGGCGATGAAGATCAGGCGGGCCTTGAAAAGTACATCGGAATGATTCCTGAAGAGCTGATCCCCCCCGAAGAAAAAGGCCGCAGGCTGTTCCATGAACCCAAGTCACCTGCCGCTTGCGCCCAGTGCCACAAAATTGAAGGTAAAGGGACATCGACCGTGGGGCCCGATCTGACGGGCATCGGAGGAGTGCAGACCGCGGGGTATCTTCTCGAATCCATCCTCTTCCCCAGCAAGACCATCGTTGCTGGATACGAACAGTACTTGATCAGAGACGAGGATGAAGTTCTTTACGCGGGCCAAGTCTTTCGGTCCTCAGACAATAAGAGATGGAGTCCTTCAGAGGGAACTGATTTTGAAGATTGGCTCGGCGATGACGACAGCATTTATTTCGTGGCTCCCGACAACAAGAAATCCGACCCCATAGCCAAGGATGAGGTCTACGAAGACGACATCGAGACCGGCCCGATGAAACAAAAGCTCTCGATGATGCCCGCGGACTTTGCCCAAAAGCTGGAGATGCAGCAGGTACTGGACATTGTCGCCTATCTCATGTCTCAAAAATGATGCTCGCAAGAAAGAGCGCCTGAACCGATGAATGATCGAAAATCCAATCTTGCTCCCATGTGCGTCCTGACACTGGTCATCATTTATCTGCTTCTCGATCTGGGTGTGCCATGGCTGCTTAAAGTGAAGCTGCACCGCGAAGCCATGGTGCCGACCCCTTCCACTCTCATGCAGTGGTTCATGGCCCTCGGCGTCATCGCCTGCTTCATTTACGTGACCTCCAGTGACGTTCGCCTGCGGGATTTTCTCCTCTTCTTTCGGCCCGGCGGCAAAGGCGCCGGTGAGCTCGTGAGAAACGCCATCCTGGTGGCCTTCCCCCTCGTCGTTGCCTGGACGACCTTCTCTCTGCTCAATCCGGGCGCTGCGGCCCCGGTCGAGCTCCGCGTACAGCATCCTTCCAGCGTGCCGGAAAAATATCGGACACTTGAAAATCCCTTCCGTAATCCGACAACCGAGATGCTTGCAAAATTCAAAGAGGAGAAGGGCCTCGACCTCGAAGGCGACGCTCTCGCCACCGCTTTCGAGCAATCATGTATCGAAGAGGGCCGAATCCTTTACCAGGCCACCTGCCGCGTCTGTCACGGAACCAAAGCGGATGGCAACGGTCCCTTCTCACGAGGCTACCGCCTGCGGCCCGTCGATTTCACCATCAAAGATACCATTGCAACTCTTGTAGAAAGCGTCGTCTTCTGGCGGATTAAGGAAGGTGGCTCCAAACACGCCGGAAGCGGGCTCCCGAACGAGTCAAGCCCATGGGATTCCGCGATGCCTGCCTGGAAAAAAGATTTCACAGACGATCAGATATGGAAAATCATCATGGCCGAATATGACACCGCCCATGTGCAGCCACGAAAACCCGAGGCACTCGAGCATTGAGAAAGCAATTGAATTAATGGAACACAATCGTTTTCACATTTTCAGGCCCGGCCTCGCCATGACGCTCTTGCTGATCCTCATCATGGCGGCTGAGGCCCAAGAGCACCACTGGCGTAATGTCGGCTGGCTGGATGTCCCCGTCGATAACAGCGCCAAGCCGCCGGAAGATGATGCAAACCGTGAGGCCGGCCGAAAGATCTACTTCAATAAATGCTACTTCTGCCATGGCGACAAGGGTGACGGTCTGGGCGCGGCCGAAGTCCAACGCATGGACCCGCGCCCCAGGGATTTCACCAGAGGCAAATTCAAATTCAAAACCGTCATCGGCGATGAGCCGCCCACCGATGAAGACCTTTACAGAACTCTCACCCGCGGCGTCGTCGGCACGGCCATGCCTTACTGGGCCTTCACCGGGCAGACCGGCAACTGGGAGAATTTCCGTTATCTGCTCAGCCCCGAAGAGCGGTGGCAAGTCATCTATTTCTTTAAGACTTACTCCGTCAGATTTAAGCCCGGCCTGGAAATCAAGATCGCAGAGGCAAAGGCAGCCCTGGAAAAGGGGGGGCTGGAAAGCAAAGTCGAGAAAAAGGTGAAAAAGGATCTCAAGCGTCTCGAAAGATGGCTCAAGAAATATGACGAAGATCGGCAAAAGTTTCCGCCGCTCGAGATCGGCAACGGGCCTCCCGTCACACCGGAACTGATTGCAAAGGGCAAGAAGCTGTTCGATGAAGTCGGAGAGTGCCTCAAGTGCCATGGCGCAGAGGGTCGCGGCGAAAAGATGGAACGCAAAGATGATGATTGGGGCTTTCCTATCGCTGCCGCCAATCTCACCCGTTCGATCAACTTTAAGGGCGGGAACGGAATCCGCGAGATCTTCCGCACCATCACCACCGGCATCAACGGCACTCCCATGCCTACCACCGCGGGGATGTTTTCTAAGGAAGACCCCGCGGCCGATGAAGCGGCCCGGTGGGCCATCGCCGCGTACGTCAACCATCTCTCGACGACAATCCATCCAAAAGTGAAGTCTTCAAAGACTGTCCTGACGGCAGACAAACTCGAGGGCGATCTGCCGACAACGCCGGACGACCCGGCATGGGAAGCCGCAGACGTCATTGATGTAGCCCTGAGCGGGCAGGTCATGGTCGAGCCCAAGCAATGGTGGCCAACCGTCAACTACATCACGGTCAGAGCGCTTTACAACGCAGAGAAAATCGCCTTCAAGCTCTCCTGGGATGACCGCACGAAGAGCCTGGGGCAGCCTCCCAAGACAGAGGACGGAAAAGAGCCGAAGGAGGTCTTCCCTGACGGAGTCCACATCCAACTGCCCTCCAAGATTCCCGATGGCCCGGTCAAGCCCCATTTTTTCCTGGGCACACCCGGAAACAAGGTGAACCTCTGGCATTACCACGCGGACAAGGACGGTGATGCCAAATCCCCCGTCGAAGAACGCACTGCCTCCGGTTCCAGCCGACCGCCCAAAGCTCATCCACCTGAAAGCCAGCAGGTGGGCGGCAAGGGAGCCTACGCAGATGGCCAGTGGGAGGTCGTCATGATTCGGGACCTCACGACTGAAGATAAAGACAACGACATTCAATTTGCCCGCGGGAAGCTGATCCCGCTTTCTTTTTCCGTCTGGGACGGCGACAATGGGGACCAGAGCTTCAAAACCTGTGTCTCCACCTGGTATTACTTGATTCTTAAAACTAAAACACCGGCCGCGGTCTACCTGTGGACAGTAATCGCATTGGTCCTGGCGGTTGGCGTTGAATTCTGGCTGGTCAGAAAGGCCGGTAATACGTAAAACGTAATACGTAAGCCCAGGCTTGGATGTCCTAGCCATAGCTAGTAGTCCGAGAGGGAGGAGTTTTTACGGATTTCAGGGGCAAAGCCCGGGCTTTTACACCGAAGGTGCCTTACAGCCCAGGGTTCGCGGGCCTCAGCGAGCTAGCGTCGGTTTCATGTCGGTCCTTTATCTCACATAGACACGGCCCGAACCCGCACCAACCACTACACTTACTCATTACGTATTACGTATTACGTATTACTCATTACACAACTCACTTACCGGAGGATTTCCAATGAAATCTCTTTCAAACTTCAGTCGGTCGGCCAGCTCTGCTGCTTTGGCAAGTGCCCTTCTGGTGGCGGCTCTTTTTGTGACAGGTTGCGGTGGAGGCGACAAACCAAAGGAGGTCACCAAGGAGCAGCCCACCGAAAAGCCGCCGACACCGGTAGAGGAAGAACCAGCGCCGGAAAAGGAGACACCCGAACCGGAAAAGGAGGCGCCCGAACCTGAAAAGGAAGCAGGCAAAAACCTGGGTACCGGAACGCTCAAGGGCAAAGTTGTCCTGAAAGGTACTCCGCTTGAAAACAAGATGCTTGATATGAGCACGGACGACAAAAAAGAGTGCGAGAAACTGCACGAAGGCAAAGTCTCCGCCGGTGTCGTCATCGTCGGGGATGGGGGCGCGCTGAAGAACGCCATTGTCTACATCTCCGACGGGATTGATGATGAGTATTCGCCTCCTGATCAGGTCGCGACCATCGACCAGAAAGGCTGCACCTATTCGCCCCACATCTTCGCTATCATGGTTGGCCAGAAGCTGAAAATTACGAACAGCGATCCGTTCCTGCACAACATCCA
>JASLXP010000189.1 GCA_030740295.1 Planctomycetota bacterium | reverse complement strand
TCCGTTACGACGCGATCATGCTCGAAAACGTGTCCGCCGGGGACTTCGGGGAAAACCGTCTGCGGTTGCTTCGGGACTACGTAAATGAATTCGGAGGGGGCCTGCTCCTGGTAGGAGGCCGGAACAGTTTCAAAGCAGGCGGCTACGCCGGCACCGCGCTCGAAGAGGCATCCCCGCTGGCCATGGATATCTCTGCCGATCAGCGTCCGTCCACATCGGTCATCCTTGCGATGGATGATTCACGAAGCATGTGGTTGCATGGAACCGCGAATATGACCTTCAGGAAAGAGATCTTTGGTACGGGCAAGAAGGCATTTCATGGGATTTCCACCCACGACAAGGCGCAGTTCATGAAGGACGTTTTCAAACGCGTCGTGCTCGGTCTGACGGCGCGGGACCGGATCGGCGCAGTTGGCATGTCCTCCGAATTACTGCCCGCCCGCTGGTACATCCGACCACAACGGGTGACCGATAAGGACAGGCTGGTCAAGGAGCTGGATGGCGCGTTCAGGCGCCGGACCTACTCCATTCTTTACCCAACCCTCGATGAGGCCCGTTTCAACCTTTTTAACGACGCCGCTACTTACAAGCAGGTCTTGCTGCTTACGGACGGCTTCGTCGCGTCGGACAGCAATTATCGAAAGTTTGCCATGATGTTGCTCAGTGACGGCGTCTCGCTTTCCACGGTTGGTGTGGGCGGCGACAGTAACGTCCGTTTGCTCGAAGAAATGGCTCGCTGGGGAGGCGGCCAGTTTTACCTTTCAAAAGACCTGAAAAATCTTGGTGACGTATACGAGAAGGAACTCAACGCACCGACGAAGCAACTGCTGGTCGAGCGCCCCGTGCCGGTGGCACAGATCAATGAGAGCCCATTGACGAAGGGGCTGGACATGAATCTTGCGCCCGTGCTTTTCGGTTACGTGCGAACACGGCCAAAGGCTTCTTCCAATCTTGTTCTGGCGGTCGAAGGCACGAGTGACCCGCTACTCGCTTCCTGGTCGTACGGAGCTGGCAAGGTTGTGGCCTTCACTTCGTCGGCCGTCAGTAGTTGGGCAACGTTATGGGTCAAGGATTGGGAAGACGGCTACAGTCGATTCTGGCGCCAGCAGGTGCAGGGAGTTCTCCGGGAACCGGGTGAGGAGGTCTATCGTGTCCATCTTAAATCAGACGGTCTGCGGCTGAAGGTCAGTGCGGATGTCATTGATTCGAACGAGAATTTCATCAATGGAACGCAAGTCGAAGCGAAACTTTTCTATCTGGGTGAACGGGGCGACGTCTTCAGCTCTGCTGTCTTTGAGCCCGGGGATTTGCTCCAGAGTGGGCCCGGCCGATACGAACACGAATTCACTCCCGAGCGAAAAGGCGTCTATCTGGTGAGCGTCCGCGGTAAGAGCGGACGTGCTGGAAACGTCGAGACTACCGGCACAATCATCAATATTTCCAAGGAACATCTGAATCCAGGCCCCGACAGCGAACTGTTGGCCGCGGTTGCACAAGTAACGAAGGGCAAGGTCACTGCTACCACGGTTGAAGCCCTCGGGGTCGAAGCTCTGAAAGAACGCCGCCGGCACGACCTCGGTTACTACACGACGCTCCTCGCGGCCCTCTTGCTCGCCATCGAGGTTGTGATTCGCCGCTGGCCTGCCATTGCAGCCTGGTTCGCTCGAACCCAATCACGGAGGGCCGTGGCATGAAGCTTGAATCTAGCCGCAGAAACGATTTCGGCCCACTCCACAAAGCAAGCCATCGCTTGTGTGTGCAACTTGCGGCATTGGTCTCCGTATTAGCTTTCTCGGCCAACGCCGAAGAGGCCGCGCCCAAACCCGAGAAACAACAGGGCGCTGAACAGTTGTCGAAGCTGGCTCTCAGCGAAGAGGCCCAGAAGGTCGCGGACAAGTACATGAATATCATCCTCGAAGACCCGAGGAATGAGTTCGCATTCGAGCAGGTGTACCAGGTGTATGAATCCGAACGCAAGACCTGGAAGCTCCTCGATTTCTTTGTCAACGCGGCACGCCTGCAGCGCAAGAATCCAAAGCTGCAGATGCTGCTGGGCCTGGCCTACTATCGCTTTCGCGATTACTTCAAATCCGCGCAACACTTTAAGGCCGCGCTCGTAATGGCGCCAGACGATTTCTTCAGCCGGCTGATGCTTGGCCGCATCTACCTGAAACAATCGGATTCCAGATTAGCGAAGGTGCATCTCGTCGAAGCGATCAAGGCCGCGCCAGTGATTGATGACGTCCTTCACGCTCGCCTGCTTCTCGGCGAAGCACTCATGCTCGACGAAGATCGTGAGAACGCGCAGAAGGCGTGGGATGAAGTCTTCAAGGATCAGTATGACATCCCGACGCTGCGGAGGCTGTCCAGCCACTACCATAGGCACAAGTTCTACGATAGCGCCGACAAGGTCCTCGACCGCATACTCGACCTCGCCAAGAAAAATCCAAAGCTCTCCAGTGATATCCTTATTGAGCGCTCCGACCTGTGGGCGGAACAGGACGAGGTAGAAAAGGCAGTCACCTATTTGCGTGGAGCACAGGAGCTCCTGTCCCCCGATTCCGCGCTGGGGCAGGAAGTGGAGGTCCGCATTCTTGAACACTATCGGAGTACAGAGCGTCTTGGTGAATTCTTCAGTGAACTCGAGGACGAGGTCAAACAAAAGGCTCACGACATCAGCCCCAAAAAGGAACTGATTCGGCTTTACCTGAAGGAAGGCCGCTCGGAGCCAGCCCTCGTTCACGTGGCCGCGGCCTTGGAGATCGACCGCAGGGATGTCCCTTTACTTGAACTGGCCATTGAATCCTTCATTCAGGCGCAGCAACCCCTGAATGCACTGCCGTTACTCGACGCTCTCCGCGAGGTGACCGGGGGCGCACCGGATTACCTGGTCAAGAAAGGGAACATCCAGTGGGACGCGGGACAGAAGGACGCGGCCTTGCAGTCCTGGAACAGCATCGTCGAAGTTGAGAATCCCGAGCCGCAGCACTACCGAATTCTCACCCGAGCTCTTCGAAACCACGAACTCAAGGATGCGGCCATTGATGCATATAAGAAGACAATCGCTCTCTCCCCCGGGGCTCTCGATTCCAAACTGGACTACGCCGAATACCTTCTCTCGCTCGGTATGAAGGACGAGGCGAAAACGACTCTCGATGCGCTTACGGAGTATGACGACAAGACTGACAAGACAGAGCCTGACGACAAGACTGACAAAGAGGAGCCTGACGGCCCGAACGCCACGCTTTTCCTTCAGGTGGCGGAGTTGTACGCAAATTACGATATGGAAGAGGCGCTCGTTGAAGTGCTGCAACGGGGAAAGACCAGGCACGATGAAGACTACCGGATTCACCGCCGGCTCGGACTGGCCCTTGAAAGGATGCAGAAATACGACCAGGCCATCACCTCCTTCTTTGATGCGTACGACCGCGCCTCGAACTGGCGTGACCGGGAAGCCCTCATCGACAAACTCATCAGCCTGCACTTGGGATACGGCAAGTCCACCCGCGACGGGAAAATCCGAGGCAACGAAGGCCTCGGGCATCTGATACTCAAGCTCTACAAGGACCACGGCAATGACCCGGACAGCCCCGAGCCGTTCATGGGGCTGGCACGCATTGCTTCCGTGGTCCGGCCGACCGCTCAAACCGCGTACAGAGCTTCGCCCGTCTATGTGAAGGGCCTCTCGGCGATTTCGCCGATGGAACGAGACCTGTTCCCCATGGGCCCAATGAACGCCATTTCGTTTTACACCCAGGCCCTGGAGCGGGACCCGATGCGCATCGATGCGTATGAAGGCTTGGCGCGCAGTTTTATGCTCTTTGATGAGTTCGAGCGCGCGGTCATGGAGTACAAAAAACTTGCCATCGTGAACCCGGTCGGCAAGTGGAAATACTACTTTGCTGTCGGTGACTTTTTTGCCTCGCAGGGACAGATGCCGGAAGCACGCGCCTTCTGGAATCGCGTCGCCGAGCGGGCCTTCACGGATGCGACGCTGTACTTCCGCCTTGCTGCACGCTATCACTGGGCCGAGCGACCCAAACTCGCCATCCGGATGATACGGCGTGCCATTGAGCTGCATCCGGATGATCACCGATACCACCTCGCCTATGCGAACATCCTCTCTGAGGCGGAAGACTTTAACCAGGCCATTCATGAGTATCGCGAAGCATTGCGACTGACTACGGAGAACATGCAGTCGATGCAGCTCGAAGTGCGCAAGACGATGTCGAGGGTGCAGGTCTTCTTCGCGCGGCAACTGTTCGAACAGGAGAAGTTCCAGGAAGCGCTCGATGTGTACGAAGAGATACGTGGCTACCAGGAAGTTTTGAACAACATTCTGGGAGACCCATTGGAAGACTATCCGGATGTCCTGATTCAGATCATCCGGTGCCGCGCCAAGATCAAAGGCGGGCAACCGGAACTGGACGCCTATCGCGAGGTCGCCGGAAAATTCCCGGACGCGACATGCTGGGTCAATCGACACCTCCGGATGTCCGTGGACTACTTCATTCAGAAAGAGTCGGAGGGATTCGCTCCTGCGATGCTGTTCAGCATGGCACAATCAGACCAGAAACTACCGGCGATCTCTGTGCCCGATGGGTGGCCTGTGCGTCTCTACCCGTGGATTCTTCAGCCGACGCTGTCTCCCGCGGGCATGCGCCTCGTAGGAAAGTACCGCGAAGTGCTGGTCGATCCCATTTCGGGCAGGAAGTCCCCGGCAACGGACCGGCGCGGCTACGTGAAGCACTTCGGCAAATACGCACTGAGGGCCGAAAGTGAAAAAGTCTCGTTGAGTGAAATCCAGACCGGCAAGACCTTGTGGGAATCGGCGCTCAATTGGACGCACGACTTCGTGGCAAACTCACAGGTTGCCATCGGCGCGGCAGGCGGCCGCCGCGGCTTCGGAAAGCTACAGGCAGTGGAACTCAAGACAGGCAAGTCCCTGTGGGATGCCGCCGCGCTTCAGAAGTTCCAGGTGAATGAAGAGTATGTAACTCTCAAACGGGTGAAGGCAGGGAAGCGGGCCACAGGCGGCGGCACAAGCCTGGCGGAATCTGCGACCGGTGATGCTGAATCAATAGGCTACATCTTCCAGGTGCTCGATCCCCTGACAGGTAAAGTCCTTTTCAATCGCACATCCGGGGGAAGCCACTACTGGCGCGTCCCCGTCGCGGTCGGAGATCTTGTCCTGCTGACCGATGGCTTTACTCATATCGTTTACGCGTACGACATAAAGTCCGGCAAGCTGAAATGGCAGAGCAAGTTCGACGAGTTCTTCGCGGCGCCCCCCATGGTCGTCGACAATCGAATTCACATCTACATGCGCCGCCCCAAGCAGAAAACGATCATCCAATACGTACTGGCACCAACCACGGGTGAGATTGTTCATCAGACAGACATGCAGGTGAACAGCCTCTATGCGCCTCCGATTCCCATCGGCAACACGCTCTTCTTCTACGACCCCGTGGCGTACGAATTACTCGGTATCGACCGCAAAAAAGGCGGCGTTACCGGACGCTATGGTGTGAAAAAGGCGCTCACCGAAGTATCACGGCGCAACGTTGTCACCCTCGAAGGCATGGACAATCACATCTACTTCTACACTTGGGACGGCCTGATCGTCCGCCTGGATGTTGCACAGTGATCATCACCAATCACCCAACCATGCCGCTCCTCGCTGCCATCCTTATCGCCGTCCCCCTGATAGCAGAAGATTCCTACGAATCTCGTGTCGGTAAGGATTTCGTAGAAAACACCACGTTCCGATTCCGAACAAAATTCAACCGCACTTACCTGGAGGATGAAGAGTTCAAGACGCTGGTCTCGAAACGAATCGAGGTTCCTCCGCTGCTCGATGGGGTTCTCGAAGATGATTGCTGGAAGATAGCCGATCATTCAAAGAGCGCGTTCGCCCAATGGTTGGGGAAGGAGGCGAGCCGGAAACAGACAGTCATATACGTCTGCCACGACGACGAAAACTTTTATATGGCCACTGTCTGCGAAGAGCCGGTTACAAAGGGAATTCAGATGCTCTCCAGTCACCCGGGCGGGAACCGCAGTTGGAAATCTGCGGGGAATGGCGACGCCATTGAGGCATTCATCGAGCTGGGAGGAGTAGGTGGGACAGGCACTGTATTCCAGTTCATCTACAACATTCATCCTGATGTCCGGTACGATGGCATTTACCCACCATATGTTCCTTTCGTGGGCACCGGCTACAAATTGGGAGGCGGTATCGGGGCCAAACGATGGATTTGCGAAATGGCATTCCCCTACAAGGGATTTAACACCGATAGTACCAACAAGCTGGATTACAGATACCAAGGTCCTCCCAATCGGGGAGAGGTCTGGGGACTCCGAGTTGGTCGGGACGGCCCGAGATCCTCGGGCGGAGAGCAACGAATGCGGTCAACCTGGACATACAACCCCACCGTGTCCTGGCACATCCCCTACCCGACCGGGATCATCGTCTTCGATGATCGGAACGCGCTGTTCAATGGAGAATTCAACAAGGTCGATCCGGAAAGCAACCGCCCGTTGAATTGGCGATTTTCCACAACCGATGAAAGGGTGGAAGGGGAACTGGTGTTCGATGAAAAGGAAGGTGTTGCCATTCTTTCCTCCGCGGAAAGTGAGGCAGACGAGGGGGTACTCGTTACTCAGAAATTTGGAGTTCTTCCGAACGTTGGATACCGATTAACCGCCAGGCTGAAGAAGTTGAAAGGGAAAGGGCAGCTCAGGGCAGGAACGGATCGGCCACTGAACCGGTTTGAATTCACAAAGGAAGGGGAATGGGAGGAGTATGTAGCTGATTTCTTCTCGGAGCCGGGCCAGAGGAGTGCAACCGTATTTATCAGCCTTATGGGTGACAAGGGTTCCGCAGCGATCGATGAGATCCGGGTGGAGCAGCAGATTTACGGAGCTCCCGCCGGAGCTGTCTGTCTTACCGGTAATTCGCCCCGTGAAGATCTGAATCTGGAAACCGATAAGTTGAAGAACATTAAATATACCTATCTGGAGCCGGGAACTGATAAAGAACAGTTTCCTTTTCGTAAACGTTGGTCAACGGGATGGATTCATGGTCACCCGGATCCAGGAGGAACGACGGGTTGGATTCCAGTGACCAAAGGATCGTTGACGAGCCCGGATCACCTGCAGCACATGATTCAGTGGAGCCATGCCCGGCCCACAGCCGGCTTTCATCCATACCCGAAAGGGCACGAGATAATTGTTGATCTGGGAAAAGAATATTATGTCCGCAGTGTCGAGTTCCTCCCCTCAGGCACGATCGCAAACATGACGGTGAGTGTCCGGTCAGAAGGCGGCTCGGATTACATTCTTACCCGGAAACTTCGGGGGGCCGGCGTACTTAATCCGCCCGGGCCGGTTCTTTATGGTCGCTTGAATCGTATCAAGTCTGTGGGTCGGTACATCAAACTGTGGTTCGCAGAGGGCTGGCACGGAGTCTATTTCCTGCGAGTCTGGGGGGAGGAGAAAAAGACTAGAAAGGGCATAACCCGATTTCGTTGGAAAGAGGGATTAGTTGTTCCGGAAAAAAAATACAGACAATTCAAGAAACTGAAGGGCCCGGTCCTGATGCCGCCCCCTCAGGAAGTAAAATGGGGTGACGGCGAATTCGTTTTAAAAGAAGGCGTTCCTGTTTATTACCGGGCGGAAGGGAAAGGGAAATCGACAGCACAAATACTCAAAAGAGAAATATGGGATGAGTTCAGGATTAGCGTCCAATTAGTAGAACAGACGGGCAAGGAGAATGAATCAATAGCCACAGGGGCGATAGTAATTGGCGAGGTGTATGAAAAGGACGATCTGGCAAATCGACTGGCAATTAGTAAAGGATGGGACGTGAATGCCCGGCGCCCCGGCCCCCAGGGCTACTTCATGTCGACTTCACCCAGTGGCATTCTGATCTGTGGATTTGACCAGGCCGGCACTTTTTATGGTGTGCAGACCTTGATGCAGCTTCTGGTTCGCAAGGATTTTAAGACTGCTGTTGCACGGACAGCAGAAATTCGGGATTGGCCATACATCCCCTGGCGTATCATCGACTCACGGGGCGGCGTCACCGCAGGCATGCTCCGGGGCCTGGCTCGAATGAAAGCGAATGTCATCAAAGGAGGAACTGGAAAATGGGCGAAGATGGCAGACGAACACTTCTTTGTTTCGCTGCCAGGATTTGCAGGCGGAGGCCCCTCTGAGATGGACGATGATGAAAACTGGTATCACCTCGGGTTGGGAAAAATGGGCCTTGCTCGAGTCAACGCATGTCCTTCCCATTTTCTGCGCTATGAGTCTTATGACAGGACGGGGCGCCGCGCCTTTGGAGGCAAGACCGTCGGTGCCATTAACCTGGTTCTCGATGAGATGGGCATGACTCGCGGCGGGTCCCGATGGAACGCCGACCGGAGATGCCTGGCACGCCAGATGACCGGCGGAGATCTCTTCACGGAAATGATCATAAGGGCCTATGATCTTTTCAGGGAGAGTCATCGGAAAACAGCCTTCCTCGATACCATGATGATGCCCATCCAAGAAGGTGGGAACGGCAGTTATCACAATATGTACGAGGCTTTTGAACAAGTGCCGGAGGACATCCATGTCTACTGCTGGAAAGGCATAATCGGACAGGATAGCTCCGATCCTGAAGAGGCGGTCCAGCGTTTTGAAAGAACCACGATGCTCCAGGGAAGTTTCCCGCTGACTGGAAGAGGCAAGATCAATGAATACTACAAAGCGCCGGCTGGAAAAAGAGTATGGGGAGTTTGGAATACGGTTTGGGGTGCCGCTGGCCCTCCTGGACAGGTCCTCACGGGACAGTTCTGTCGCAGCATGACCATGGTGGACGGAGGGTGCATCGTCCCTTTCATGACCAATGCGTGGAACCCGGACAGCCCGCCCCTTCATACGGAAGAATGGGTATTGAGTCTGGGCCATCTCCAGCAGCGGGTGGCTGAGCTTGCCCTGGAAAGACAGCTTCCGTCCTGGCGTGACGAAGTGAATAAGGATTTCTTCAAAGTTGATATGGCCGATTTCTGTAACTGGTCTCATGTCGATCAAGTGCCGGGCGATGGCAAAGACTGGGTGGACTGGGGTCCGAACAACGACCTGCGGCACCTGCCCCGGGGAGAGGTACAGTTTGAAGAGGTTCCATTCACGGTTTTAGACCCAGCGAAAAATGGTGGGAAGACCATCATGGCCGCAGCGAGTTTCCCCAAGAATTCACGACTGAAACTACAACACAACACACCGGAGGTCCCAGTTAATAGGAAAGCATCGAGCCTCATTTTCTTACGGACTAACATCGGCGGCGGGAAAGCCTGCGGGTATCGGATCACATACGAAGGCAACAAGTTTCTGACTGCTCCCCTGGACGCCCTGGGCAATCTGTCGTCTGGGTATTCATGCTATGGTTTGTATCCGCCGGGGCAGACATCTGGAGCTCCTGACAACCCCAGGGCATTTTACAAATCCGCCAAGCATCGCATGTCCGAGTTGTTTTCACTGTTCTTCAGGCCCGCCTGGCTTGGAGTGACGGGCTGCGGAGACCCGGTGAAGATCACCATGCATGAATGGGTAAATCCGTATCCGGATCTGACGATCAAGTCTGTTTCCTTCAAGTGTCCTCCGGGCAGGACATCGGGCCGGATCGAAGTCCTCTTCGCCATCACCGGCATAGCGACAACTCCCTACGACGTCGCGCTCTGGAAAGACCGCAAGAAAATGCCTCTGGTGCCAGTGAATACCGTTGAGCTGAATGCCATTGACGTACCTGTAATTCCTCCTGAGGGCACATGGTCGGAAGACGAGGAAAAGCCTTGGACCCTTCTTGATGAAAATGGAAACGAAGTGTGCGAGCTCAAAAGAGTTTCTCCCGCAAACCGGGGGGCAGCCCGAAATCTATTCAAGCGATTGGATTCGGCTGCCGTGAACAGCGGCGTTGTGATTAAGCTTGCCTCCCCGCAGGCATGCAAAAAAATAGCGGTGGCAGGCCAGTATTACTGGGAATACTTCGGGCCAAAGGTCCATTACGGAGTTACTGATTTCAGCCGTGTCGATTACGTCATCGAAGTCTCGGCCGACGGTAAGCAATGGGTTAAGGTTGGCGACAAGAAGGGCGTCTGCGGCGAAGACGGTGAACATGTCCACGCACTTCCCAAGACACCGATCCAGTATGTTCGATTGAAGACCAGCGGAAAAGATTACATATCGGCGATTAATGGCGGACAGACAATGGGTTCCTGTCTTTCGTGGATTCAACTTTACAAATAGTGTAGATGTGAATTTCCGTAGGATGGGCGTCCCGCGCGTCACCAAAGGAACTCAAATCCCCGTTTCGGCCGGGACGGACAACCTGTACAACCTGTCCGCCCTACGTCTGCGATGTACCTCGTATCCGTCCCATCGTAGGACGAACAGTCTGTCCGTCTTTCGAGCCGATAGGCTCGTATCCGTCTCATCGTAGGCCGGGCTGGCAGCCCGGCTCAGAAGACGGACAACCTGTCCGTCCTACGTCTGCGATGCACCTCGTATCCGTCTCATGGTA
>JASLXP010000188.1 GCA_030740295.1 Planctomycetota bacterium | reverse complement strand
GTCGGTCAGAAAGAGGACAACGTTGGGGCGTGTTTCGGCAAGGGCAGTTGAGGAGAGAAGAGCGATGAGAATTAGACGAATAAAAGGCATGTGATTTTGAGAGGCTGGGCAGTCCGGGTGGTGAAACTTACCCTGTACCTTATACAGACAATTTGCGGGCTTCTCGATAAGTGGCAGGTCTGTAATCTGCCAGGGGAACGCGGGAATCGAAGATCAGAAGTCTGCGCCAAAAGCTGCCGATCTATGTCTATACCCGTCTTTGCCATTTCAATCTGTGCTTTCCTGAGCGCAGAGCAGAGCTCGAAGCACTTCCGGCAAGACATCCTTATCGCCGACTTCGAAGAGTCTTCGTACGGCCTTTGGACTGTTGAAGGCAAATGCTTTGGAAAGGCCCCGGCCGAAGGCACCCTTCCGAGGCAAAGTAAGGTAACCGGCTACAGGGGCAATCGTCTGATCAACAGTTTCTTCGGCAAGGATGCCGCCACAGGCAGGATGCTCTCCCCTGCATTCAAGATCCAACGCCACCACATCAAGCTGCTCGTCGGCGGCGGCATGCATCCCAACCAGGCGTGCGTCAACTTACGGATTGACGGCAAGGTCGTTCGCACAGCTACCGGCCGGACCTCCGAACAACTGCTCTGGCGTGTGTGGGATGTCAAGGAGCTCTACGGCAAATTCGCCCGCATCGAGATTCTCGATAACAAGGGCGGGGGCTGGGGCCACATCCTCGTCGACAGCATCATTCAGTCAGACAGTCCTGAGAAGGAGACTTTCACCCTTAAGGCCGACGATACCCCGCGCTGGGTCTGGGTGGAGGACGGGCGCAACGCCATCAACGAGTTTCTGCATCCGAAGGAGCTCGAGATAAATCTCTTTGCCGACGAGACTCAGCTCGCCAACCCGGTCTCCATTTGCTTCGACGAACAGAACCGGCTTTACGTTGCGGAATCGCATCGGCAATTGCGCGGCATCGACGATAACCGTTACCGGGTCTTCTGGATTAACGACGACATTGCCTCCCGGAAAGTCGCAGACCGCATGGCCATGTACAAGAAATGGCAGGACGTGGTTCCCATGCGCTACTACACCGAATTCGAAGAGCTCATCCGCAGGCTCGACGATATCGACGGCGACGGGCTTGCGGACAAGTCCTTCGTCTGGGCCGGCGGATTCGACCATCCGCTTGATGGCACGGCAGCGGGTCTGCTGGTTTGGAACGGCAAAATGTATTTCACGTGCATCCCTCACCTCTGGCTGCTGGAAGACAGGGATGATGACGGCACCGCGGAAGTTCGGAAGTCTCTTCAGGACGGCTTCGGTGTCCGCGTCTCGCTTCGCGGTCACGATATGCACGGGTTGGCCGTTGGGCCGGATGGTCGGCTTTACTTCGGCATAGGCGACCGCGGGTACAACATTGTGACTAAAGAAGGTCGACGCCTTGCCGCGCCGGGAGGGGGAGCGGTCTTTCGCTGCAATCTTGATGGTTCCAATATTGAGCTTTATCACACCGGGCTCAGGAATGCGGTCGACCTGGCGTTCGACAATTACGGAAACCTGTTCACCGTCGATAACAATCAGGGCGGCGGTGACGACGACCGTCTGGTGCACATCGTGTACGGCGGTGAATCCGGCTGGAACATGAGCTATCAGAATGAATTCAAAAGCCTCATTGGGCTCGAGCACGATCCCATGCAATCCAACCCCTGGTTTGCCGAAGGCATGTGGAAACGACCATTCACCGGCCAGCCGGCATGGATGCTGCCCGCGCTGGACTACGTGGCCGGCGGGCCCTGCGGATTTGTCTTCAATCCCGGTATCAGCCTACCCGGGTACGATGAACACTTCTTTGTTTGCAGCTTTATGGGCTCACCCGTTCGCAGCGGAGTGGAGACGTTCAAGCTGATGCCCATGGGCGCCACTTACGGCATCGAACATACGCGGCAGCTCCTCTGGAATATCCTGCCGACCGACGCCGCATTTGGATACGACGGCAAGATGTATGTCTCTGATTGGATTAACACCATGCAGGCATCGGACAGCGGCCGCATTTATACGATTCACGATCCGAAGAGAGCCAACCATCCTGCTGTTCACCAGACGGCCAATCTGTTTTTCGAGGGCTTCGCGCACCGGAGCAGCGAAGAGCTTTTCGACTTGCTTGCCCACGCGGACCAGCGAGTGCGGCAGCGTGCACAGTTTGGCCTCGCCGCGCGCGGCCGGAAAGGCATGCCATTCCTGCTGAGGGCGGCCCGCTCCAGCGAGAAGCTCGTGACGCGGCTCCACGGTATCTGGGGGCTGGGACAGCTCGGCCGGCACGAGTCCATTGCCCTGGATTACGTCGCCGAACAGTTGACCAATCCGGAATCCGAGATCAGGGCACAGGCTGCGAAGGTATTGGGAGAGGAGGCCCACGCCTCAGCTGCGACCCAGGTGGTGCCGTTACTCAAGGACAAGAACCTGCGAGTACGCTTTCACGCGGCCATCGCGCTGGGTCAGTTGGATCATCACCCCGCGGTCGATCCGCTTCTCGATATGCTGCGAGAGAACGCAGACAAAGATGCCTACCTGCGGCATGCAGGCGTCATGGGCCTTTACCTGATTGGCGATCTCGCCGGCATCCTCAAGCGTTCGAGAGATCCATCCCCTGCGGTGCGCAGGGCCATTGTCCTTGTGCTTCGCAGACTGAGAGATCCGCGCATTGCCGAGTTCCTCCACGATGCAGACAACACCATTTATGCCGAGGCAGCCCGGGCCATCAATGACCTGCCGATCCAGGAGGCAATGCACGAGCTCGCGTGGCAAGTGCATCGGTACATCATCAAGAAAGAAAGCGCTGAGCCCATCCTCTTCCTGCGTATTCTCAATGCGAACTATCGCCTGGGGCTTCCGGAGAACGCCAGGTGGCTTTCCATTCTGGCGGCCAGCGATAATGCCCCGACCGAGATTCGTCTCGAGGCGCTCGACCTGCTGACCAAGTGGGAACATCCGTCCCCTGTAGATCGTATTACCGGCGTCCACCGCCCGTTGCCCTCTCGAAAGCTCGCGGAGATCATCCCGGGCGTCCAGCCCAACCTGACCGCGCTCATGCAAACGGGGGAAGGGGTGATACTGGCCAAGGCCATGAGCATGGCCGAACAGTTTCAACTCAAGTTCGACGAAGGCACCTACAAGAGCCTCGTTCAAAATGAGAACGCGAACCTGGATGTACGCATCGAGGCCATCAAGCAGCTCAATCAGAAGGGCATTCCTGAGCTTGCACAGATTCTTCAAAAACTCGTGCACGATTCCGACGAGCGGATGCGCATCGAAGCGCTCCAATTGTTCGCCGAAGTCGATCCCAGCCAGGCCGTCAGTTCCATTGATGCAGTTCTACGCAAGGAAGGTCTCAGCATCGCAACCGACCGGTCTCAGGATAAATGGGAAGAACTGTCAATCGGTATGCCCAGCGGCAGGGACTACGCGGACCGCAGGTCCCACAACGGCGTAACGGTGAAGTGGTTGAAGAACTTTGCCATGCCGCACCGTCTCTCCGGCGCAAAGGGTGAAGAGCTCCCGCGCATCAACGATGGTCTCTGGGCACGCAATAACGACGATGTCGATCGCAACACCTGGCTCGATGAAAAGCGGGCGCGCTTCGTTATGGACCTGCAGGCGCCAGTGCCCATCACGCGCATCAACACCTATTCATGGCACAAAACGAATCGGGCTCAGCAGGTCTTCACGCTTTATGGTGCAAACGCCAAACGGCTGCCGGACGCGGAATCTTCGAGACTGAGTCCTGAATGGCAGAGGATCGCCAATATCGACACCAAACCCCTCGGCGAAGGCGGTATTCACGGTACGAGTATTCTCGCGCCGTACGGATCGATCGGTAACTACAGGTACCTTCTCTGGGATGTCCCCAGGCTGTGGCCCAACCTGGTGGAGTCGACATTCTTCAGCGAAATTGATGTGTACACATTTGGCCAGGCTACTGCGCCGATCACGGCCAAGGCCAGGCCGAAAGGTGTAAACATTCCTGAAAAACAGAATGCCATCAAACTGCTCGCAGACATCGAAGAACCCTCAGCTTCGAAGGTGCTCTCAAAATGGATGGAGAAGCTGATCGCAGACGAAGTACCTTCTGAGATCCAACTCGATCTGCTTGAAGCGGCGGCGAGCAGGAAGACTCCCGAGTTCGATATATTTGTGCAGCAGTACAACGACTCCCTGCCCGATGACGACAAGCTTGCCCCTTACCGGGCGTCCCTGTCAGGCGGAGACGCGCAGAAGGGCGAGACGATCTTCAAATCTAAACCTGCGGCACAGTGTTATGTGTGCCATTCCATCAAGGGGCAGGGGGGGAAAGCTGCGCCGGATCTCACCAATGTGGCCTCACGGCAGACACGCGAGTTCATGCTCGAATCCATGATCTTTCCAAGCGCAGCTATCGCCGAAAATTTTGGGACGACTCTGTTTCTTTTGAAGGACGACATCCAACTCGAGGGCATCATCACCCGTCGAACAAGAGACAAAGTCATCATCAAGACCAAAGACAACCGCGTCATCGAAATCCCGAAAAAGAACATCGAAGCGAGAAAGCCATCCACCATCTCGCCCATGCCGGCGATGGACAAGATCCTCACCAAGCGCGAGCTTCGCGATGTGATCGCGTTCCTGGCCACGTTGAAGTAGGACCCGCATCCCACGCTCAGTGATTTGGCTCTTCTTCTTACGTTTTAGGTATTACTCATTACTTCTCACTCTTCCCCATGAAAACGCTCCTCCGCACCATCACCATGAACGACCTGGCAGCCATCTACCAGCGCGGCCAGGAACTTTCACCCGCCTCCTATCTCAACGACCGGAAATGTATTCAGCGCGCCCGGCGTAACGCGAAGAAGACCGGTATCTGGGATGACATTACCGCCGGCCTCGATCCAACGAAGGACATCCCTGGGTTCAGGCGTTCCGACTTCCGTAATTATCAGCGCAACGGAAACCGCACTATTCATCAGAACAAAGAAGGGGAACGCCGCCGCGAACTGAGCCTGGCCTTCACCGCGCTCTGGCTCAATCATCCTTCCGCCCATCTGGACTATCTTCAGGATTTGCTCTGGGCCTATTGTGATGATTTCACTTGGGTGATGGCCGCACACGAGGGCAGATCGATCGATTTGGGTTCATCGATGCTTGCCGCGAGCCTGTCAGAGATCCTCCACGTTCTCGGAGACAAACTCGAGGATGAGGTCCGTGAGCGAGTCTCATCGGAAATCGAAAAACGAATCTTTCAGAATTTCTGGAATTACAGGAATGTCGATTTCTGGAAGACCATCCGCATGAACTGGAATCACGTCTGCAACGGCGAGATTATCCGGACCGCACTTTATGAGATCGAAGAACCCTCCATTCTCGCCCAGATGACTCATGGTGCGATCCAGAACATGACGTATGCCATCGACGGTTTTACGGATGACGGCGGCTGCGAAGAGGGCCCCGCATACTGGGCGTACGGATTCGGCCATTACCTGTTCACCGCGCACGCGCTCTATCTCAAGACCGGGGGCGAGCTGAATATCATGCAGGGCGAAAAAATCGAACGCATCTGCCGCTACCCGCTGGCCGCGCACATCGAGGGGAGCTTCCGCTCTACTTTCGCGGACTCCAGTCACGGGTATATCCCTTATCGACACGCACGCATCATTAATGAGTTTTACGATATCCCCGAGCTCTACGAGCTCTGTTCAACCCGCCCCGACCGGTCACTGAAAATCGTCGAGAATCATGAGCTAGCGCTTTACGACGGCCGAAAAGCGTCCGGCAAACCGGACAACAGAGATTACCTCCTTCCGGATCTTGGCCAGGTAAAACTGCGGGGAGAGCCCGGTCCCAAACAGATGACCGTGCTGGCCCTGGCGGGAAACAACGGCGTCCCTCACAACCACAACGACATCGGAAGTTTCATTGTGTACCGGCATGGCAAGCTGCACCTCGTCGATCCCGGCGGGCCGGTCTATACGAAGAAGACGTTCTCATCTCGACGCTACGAGATCCTGCACTGCAACTCGCTCGGCCATTCCGTTCCGATCATCAACGGCAGGCAACAAAAGGCCGGTGCGGAATTCTTCGGCACTCTCAAGGTGGAGAACCTCAACGGCGAAGGCACGAAGACCGCGGCCATCGATATGTCCCACGCTTACCCCAAAGGAACAGTGAAATCTCTGCTGCGGACCGTGGAACTCGATTCAAGCAGCAACCGCCTCACGCTCGAGGACGCGTATGCCTTTTCCAGAAAACCGAGATCGATTGAAGAGGCATTCATCACATTCGAGAACGCCAGGATCATAGCCAAAGGCAGAGAGGTGCGCCTAGGCACGAAGGCGAACGGCCTGACCGTCCGGGCGAAGGCAGAAGGGACTTTCTCCGTCCACCGCATGGAAGAAGAATCTAAGGAAGGCCGGGGAGGCGAAGTCGTCACCCGCATCGTCTTCACTCCGTCGAAACTGGATAAGGAGATGGTGCTGGCGTTTGAGGTTGGTTGACCCTCTCGCTTGCTGCTTTACGGATCATCGATTAAGAACAAGCACTCGAATTGGGGATGAACCGAACAACTACAATGATTATTGAGGTCCGAGCTATGAAGATGACGCCAAAGTGCCGCCTGTACCTTTCCCTATGCGCAGTCAGCATCTCTGTCTTTCTTGCGTCAGGATGCACCAACCCGCTGAAATTTAAAAAGAAGGGAACCACGCCGCCGCCGGCCCTCGATGCCGCGCCGGGAGTCCATCACATCCTTCTCGAAGTCGCAGACGTCAAACGGGCCCTGCGCTTTTACAGGGAATACCTTGGCCTGAAAGTGAAAAGTAAATCGGGCAAGGACGCGGTTCTGCGTTCCGGCAATATCGAGATCCACCTGTGGACAGAAAAGTGGAAATTCAGCCGAGGCGGCGCCGCCGATTACAGCGCACGGGCGATGGGCATGTACCCGCACTTCAAGGTGAGCGATGTCCCTGCAACCGTCGCACGCATGCGCCAGGGAGGCTACCGGATAGTGATGGACACCATCGATTACGGTTACGGCCAGGAAGCGTTCGTGGCCGACGCGGATGGCTATGTGATTGGGGTGATCTCGACGAAGTGATCGGATGCCGCCTTCATTCTTTGTAATTTGAAGAGCTTCCGGAGTGCGAGGGAGAGGCCCGGCACCACCATTCACATGCCCTACTCCTCAAACTCCTTCTCGATATCAATATCGTCCACATCATCCTCCTCATCCTCGAGTGAGGACAGACTCTCCAGGTCTAACGGGCCGGATTTTCGGGTCTCGTTCACGCGCAGGTGTCCCCAGAGATGGGGCGTCATGAGAGCTTCGCTGGGCGCGTCGGCGAGGATTCCTGTGGCTCTGTTTGACCAGTAGAGCCGGCCGGTGCAGGCATTTCCATAGTTGTCTGTGGTGAGGATGCCCCAGTCGAAACGGTAGCGGTCGCCGAGCTTCGGATTGAAGCCGATTTCTTCAAGAGGGATGGAGATCTCGAGGATGTATGTATGGCCGCCCCCAGTTTTCGCCATTTTGAATTTGCGGATGCGCTTCACTTCATCAAAAGAGATTCTGAATACGGGAGAGACCACCTCATACTCGCTGGTTGTGGGCGCATCCTGTGCGACCGGTCTGTACAGAACCGCGGCCGGCTCGTTGCCGTTGATGAAAGTGATGAGCAGGCGCTGGTCTCCTTCAACGGGGGCCTGGCGTGCGTCATCAGCTGCGGGGTTGATGCTCCATTGCAGGTCCACGCTTGCGCCGGTTTTGAAGAGAGCGCGCCAGTCACGCCCGCTGTTCTTGAGCGGGCCGGAGCTGACCTCGTAGAGAAGGTAGAGATTACGATTGTCGTAGCCCATCTTGAACTCGGCCGGCGGCGCGGCGTCCGGGTCGGCGTTTGAGATAGCCGCACCTGGTATGGCGTCCCAGTCCTTTGCCTGGCCGTCGATTTTCGGACCAGTCTTCATGCGAAAGAGATCGTAGACCTTCGCACGGGCGTAGACCTCTTCGCTCTCAACATAAATCTCGTAATCCTTGAGGCGTTGCAGCATGCCGGTCGTTACCTCGATTTCGCCGCCGAGACGTTTGAAGGTCTCCATGCCTTTCACTTCGATGATGCTGGCGTGGTTGTGGCCGGCGACCATGTAGTAGCTGCCGTCATGGGCCTTGGTGAAATAGCCCTGGAAGTGTTCCTGTCCGGGGTGATGCCGTTCGAGACGCAAGCCCCGTTGGTGTTCGGGCATGCGCCATTGGGGCGTACCCGGATGGCGTTGATCACGGAAGAGGTAGCCGGCAAAGAGGCCGTCACGAGTCCAGATGTTCCATGCGCCGGGATTGGAGTGATGCACTCGGAAGCCGCCGAGCTCGCCGGCCTCGGGGGCATCGTTGAAACTCGGATGCGATATGTCCGTAAATTCCGCACATGCCTGGCCCGGCCGGTAAGACGGGGCCTTCATTAAGGCGTGGCCGCCTACTCCCTCCGTGCGCACCTGCCAGCGTATCTCGCCCTCCGGACTGAACCGGGCGTGCCACGAGCCGAAGTGAAAAAAGTCACCGCCGGGCAACTTATTGTATTGCGACCCGAACGCCTCGAGCTTTCGGATCTGCGGATAATGCTCTTCTTTCCAGACAGGCGCCCCGCTGGGCAGGATTTCCGTGACTCGATAGTGCTGCGTACCGCCATTAATGCTCAGGTCGCGATTGAAGTTGCCGACGTTAAACCGGCTGTTCTTCTCGAGCTGCTTGAGCCACACTTCTTTGCCTTGGACCTTGCCGTCACCGTTTCGATCCGACCAAGTGAATCGATATTCAGGCAGACTGATGCCTCCGAGCTCATCCAGCACTTTGGGATCGCGAAGTTCCTTGAATCCTGTTGCGCGTCCGACCGCGCCAACAAGCCTGAGACGATCCTTTTCGTAGGTGTAAACGATGCCCGCTTCCTGTCGCCCGAAGCAATCGCGAGTAACCATGTATTTGCGGCCGGCGATCATGATCGGAACCTCGCCCGGTCTGGATGGCCCAGTCCACAGCAGTTTGTTGAGGCGTGAGGAGCGCTTCTCCCAGTCGAGTTCGAACTCCATGCCGTTGTAATACAGCTTCGTTCTGTCGTATGGATCGAGTACGCCTCCGCCTCCATATTGCGTTGGGCCGAGGTGCTCTCGAATGAATTCGCCGTCAGCCGTCCACTTGGTGATGCGCTTGGGTGCATACCTTTGCTCGACTATCCAGAGGTTGTTGTCAGTGTCGACAGCGATGGAGGAGATGTTTCCGAAACGACGAACGTCCCACGGCCCCGCCACACGGCCGCCGGGCTTACCGATATTGCGGAGTGGCGTGCCATCGGGATTGAAGACATGCACGACATGTTGCTTTGAGTTGGACAGGTAGATGCGGCCGTCCCGGCCGACTGCGAGGGCCCGAGGGGCTTCGAGGTCGCGGACGATGATCTCGTGTTCAGGCGGATCGTTTTTGAGGTCGACCTTGATGACGTTGTTCTTCGAGATTGCGTGGAGAGTGACGGGCGAGACACCCATCCTGCTAAGAGCTATCTGGCCTGGTTTAATGATGCTGATTTCCTGTGTGTACTTTTTAGTCCTCAGGTCATAGACAGCGATACGCTCGGTCTGCCGGGAATCGACGGGTGTTTCGCCACCGAGGTATCCGAGTGGTGCGACGCCGTACACGCGCACCCGCAATGGATCGATATCTGTGCCGCCGCGGTCTTCACGCACTCCCCACGGGCGACCTTCAACGGGCTGGAAGTTCTCGATGACCCGCAGCCGGATGGCGCGGGTTTCGTAGGTGTCACCAAAATCGACCGTGCCATCCAGGTAACGTGCCTGGCTGTTGTGGTTGTCGTCGGGGATGTAGAAATTGCGCCTCTGCTGCCTGTATGTGGCGACCTTTTTCCAATGTTGCTCGCCTGCCAGATCGATCTTTGCTCCGGGCGGGCCGGTGAAGACATCGATCTCGGTTGTCTGGCCATCGATTTCTTTGATCGCCAGGCCCCGCACTTTGGCCGGCCCCTGCCATTCCATCATGTAGATGCCGGGATACTCCCTGCTGATCGGTTTCTTTGGCGCTCCCCACCATTCGCCGCTTTCTCTGACTTCGCCGGAGTTGGCTCTGACGGTCGCGCGTGGCAGCAGGTTCTCATAGCGCCTTCGCAAAAAGGTCATTCCTTCCAGACGGCCCTGCCACTTGGGGCCGGATTTCCTTTTGCCGCCGAGGCCGAGGGTGTTCAGTCCGAGACCATCGTTGTCTTCATCGCCGAAATCTTCCTCGACATCCGCAAGAGGATCGTCGCCGGATTTTTCCCACGTGAGGCGGACAGCGCGGGTCATCGTTTTCGGCGGAAATGCAGCGACCTCCCAACTGCTTTTGCCCGAGTCTTTCACCCGGATCCACTGCGACTTATCGTTTGGGTCTGGAGGGTATTTTCCTTCAGGTTTTAGGACGCTGATGAAGAACTTGATGTCATCTTCTTGCAGTCGCGGAGCGCCTGCACTACTCGGAAAAGGGAAAACCGCGCTGCCGATGGCCTGAGGCTCCTTCAGCGCAAGCACGATGTGGTGACGTCGACCCGCTTCCTCCGCTGTTTCAAGATAAGTGAGACCGAGATTCCGTTGGCCCGGGGGCGGGCTCGAAAGGCGAAAGAGCTTCAGAGTATCGAGACCCGGGTTGGGAACGACTTCGTGTGCCTTGCGCGGTTTGCGCGGCGGGCGGTAGCGGGGCAGACAGTTGTCGAGATCCACACTCGGGGCGCCGAACGGTTTGACCACCCACGAGTGGGTGGCACGGATCGACAGGTAAAGCTTGCCGTCTCTGGCCGCCATGCCGCGGATGCCCGTGCGGCGCTGTTCGGTGGTCGGCTGACGTAGAACGGTGGAGACCGTGCGTTCCTTGATGTTGTAGCCCCAGATCGGATCGTCGTTCTCTTTGGGATGAGTGATGAAGACGGTCTTGCCATCCGTGGCCAGGAGCTTCGGGCCCGTCCATGCCTCGAACGAATGCCAGCCGGTAATCTTCTTGCCTTCGAGATCGCATTCGATAAAAGACACGCCACTTTCGGCCACGGGCGCTCCGAACCAGATGCGGTCGCCAAATGTAGCGCACGCCATCGGCGGAGTGTGATCGGCCATCCAGCCGCCGGGGCCGTGGTGTCCGATCTGCCACGGAGTGTTGTCCGTGATGTTTGGGTAGGCGGTGAACTGGTAATGAAGCTCCAACGGCTTGTGATAGATCGCCTTCCACCTGTATTTCCCCGGCAGGACATAACGCCCGTGCAAGTCTTTGCCGTTCCACTCGACCTGCTGCTTTCCGGCTGATTTTTCGTTGACCGAAAAAAGATTGCGCACACGCTTGCCGTCCGGCCCGTCGATGACCATCGTTGCAATGGCGTCGTGCGGGAGCTTATAGTCGACCAGCAGCGGTGATGTCTGCTTTTCCTGCCTGTGAAGTTTCGGCAACGGATCGTTGCCGATGTCAGCGTAAGCGTGCAGCCCATTAAGTCTGGCAACAGCGGCTTCTTGGCCTCCTTTGCCCTTCGTGATGTTCAGTCGAAGGCCTCGCGTCTTGACTGTCTTCGAAAACGAAAGAACTCCGCCATGCCTTCGCTCAAACTTCAAGGATTTCCATTCACGCCTGGTGCCGGCCTTCGGAGGAATGGACGGAGGCCCGTTGTAGTAGCTGAGCTCGAATCCTCCGCAATCACCGATTGCAAGGAGGCCGCTGATGGTCTGCGGTGTTCGCCATGAAAGCATCACCCAGACTGGGCTGGTCTTGTCAATGGCCGCTCGTCGAATAAGCCCCTCTTTGTCTTTGCCCGTGTTCTGCCAATGGGGCCCGCGTCCGGTCGCCAGCCCGCGTGCGGCCCGCTTTGGCTGCCGGGGCCCCAGGTGAGGCGGAGGCGGTACGTATTCCTCGCCTGCATTCGCGTGACCGGACGGGCTCAGGTTGAGCAGGCGTTCTTTGTAGAAAAACCAGCTCTCGATGGCCCTGGGGCGCCGATGCCATTCCATAGGCATCGGCAGGCAGACAGACCGTGTTCTGATGCCAGCAGGAAAAACCGAGGCGAAAAGTCCCGTTTGATTTGGCCACGCGGGGACGACTTCCCATTTATCGTTCTCGCCAGGCTTCGCAGGATACGCAGCGCCCGGCTTTAGATAGAGCATCCCCGGCGCCTGGCTTAACGCCGTTCCAATCTCCACCGGCTGTTTAAACGAAAGCTGAAAGTAGAACGTCCGTTTATCTTTGCCCTGGATTTGCCCTCGCGTGTTCCCCGACTCATCAACCGGCCCAACCCACCGCCGCAGTTGTCTGTCCTTCACAGAACCGAGCCCGAGCACGCTGCGTAGGGTCTGCACATTCGCCTTGAGAGGGATGTCCTCCTGCCAGGCGATGCAGAGCTCGAGATCGAGATCGCCGCTCTGAAACGCCGGGCTGAATCCACTCGCGAATCCGGGGCATGAGCAGAATAATCCAAAGACGTAGAAGCCAATCCAGTACATAAGTGTGAAGGTATTAACGGAGAGTTTTACCTTTGGATGAGGTGCCTTAATCTACCAGGATGGTACAGCAACTCATCCGATCTGGATGGGGAGCCAGAGGCGTAATCTCTGTGAATCAGCGAAACATAAGATGTGGAGATGTGGGGCAGGCGTCTCGCCTGCCCAAGCGCCGCATGCGCTCAGAGGAGCAGCTTCGTGCTGTGGCGGGCGGGACGCCCACAACGCAATGACTTCCTGGACTGGATCAGGGCCGCTCTGAGATAAAGGGAAAGATGAGGCTCCAGACTTAGCGTGACCGCTGTGGACAAATCTGTTTTGGCTATTCAGGCCACAGAGCTCATACCCGCACCTCTCAACGCATGATCACTGTCTTCACGAAACATTTCGAGAAATCGCGCTGTCTCTTGAAATGGTTCTGGTAATCGAGCAGGCCCGAATCGTCCTTGTCCTTGTAAGGTCCGCTGTAGAGGTAGATGTGTTTGCTGTCCTTGGCGAGGTCAAGCTTGGGGAATCCTCCTTCTTTCAGGCGTTTCAGGGTGAGGCGTGCGATGTCGCTCTTGTTGATGTCGTAGGTGCAGAGGACGAGGATGTACTGCTTCTGTACCTCCGCTTCCTGGGCCCGCTGGCCCTCAGGTCCTATGGTCGTCGTGTTGCCAGGCCGGACGATTGAGAGTGTCTGGCGGTCCCCGCTGGTATCGAGCAGGGGGTTACCCCGGCCATGTTCCTGGCCGATGATGTAAGACAGCACCAGGCCGAGGCCCACCACGATCAGGGAGCAGAAGAAGGTGCTTGTCTTCATGGCAATGACGTTTGACGGACGCTCTTCCGGATACGGGGGAAGATGTCCGGAGTACTTTGCCTCCGAGAGCATTTCGTCCGCATGCATCTGAATGGATGAAACGGTTTCCTCCGTATGAGGCTCTTCGATGGCTTCGAGGAGATTGGAATCATCCTCGTAGTCGGGGAAATCGTTCATTTCATCAGAAGGATAATCTTCATGATGCAGGTCTGATTCTCCCGGATGGGAATCCGTTTCATCCGGCCGAACGATGGACTCTTCTGAATCTGAACGGGCTCTTTCTGCCTCTCTGTGTCGTTTGAAGGCTTCGTAGAAATCAGCCGATCCCATGGGCACACCTCCCGAATGGCAAAAGCCAGGAATAAAGGAGCGGTCAGCCAGCCGGCATGGGTACACCGGTGGCCCTAAACGAAAAGAGGCGTCTGAAAATGAAGGGCGGGCGTTAAGGTGGGTCTTAACGAGGCGGGTAGAGTGCAGTTTTTAACACACTGTCCGAAACGCTTCAACGATGGATGCTGCGCGGACCGCACGGTCGAGATCGGATTCTATCGCCTGCTGAACGTCCCCCCTTTGAATGGCTCCTTAGAACAGAGCGAGTCGTTCGTCATCTGCCATCCACCGACGATAGCTCTGCCACTTGACTGTAACAAGAGAACCGTTCCGAGTATGATCTCTTTCCTTGTGGACCTCCTGGCGATCCGGGCCGAGATTGTCATGGCCCAGTGTCAGGATTGTTTCCGTCCGCGCGGACATTCCTCAGGCCAGAACTTGACACATAACGCCATGACACACTCATCAGCCAAAGCTCTTTGTACCATTCTTGGCTTCGTCCTTTTGCTCCCCGATTTTCTTCCGGCGAACCCTAGCGGCGCGAAGGTCGTAACGGGCAGCGTGAGCCTTGGCCAGGCCCAGCCGGGCTCGTTGATCATTCGGCAAGGTACGAACAAAGCGATCATCCACTGGAATGATTTCTCCATCCGGCAGGGCGAGCTTACCCGATTTATACAGCCGAATGCTTCCAGCGTTGTCCTGAACAGGGTGGTCACAGCAAGGCCGTCTCAGATTTACGGATCACTGCAGGCCAACGGCGGCGTCTACCTGATTAATCCGAACGGCATACTCGTGGGGCCTGGCGGGCGAATAGATACACAGAGCTTTGTTGCTTCCACCCTTGATATCAGTGACGGCGAATTCCTCCGCGGCGGCGATTTTACCTTTCGAGGCTCATCAAGAGATAGCGTGGTGAATCATGGGGTCATTCACGCCGCAGGTGGAGACGTCTTCCTGCTTGGTTTCACCGTAAGCAATACGGGCTCGATCGAAGCCCCCCAGGGAACAGCAGCGATGGCCGCGGGCCAGGAGATCTTGTTGATGGAAGCAGGCGAGGAAAGAGTGTTCGTCAGGATTGGCGATTCGTCTGCCAGTGCTGAAGTTGGCGTGCATCAGGCCGGCTTGGTTGAAGCGGCTCGGGCTGAGCTGAAGGCCGCGGGAGGCAACATGTACGCGTTGGCCATCAATAATGAAGGGATCGTTCATGCTGCGAATGTGGAGCGGAAAGGTGGCCGCATCTTTCTTAGGGCAGGTGGCGATGTGCGCAATTCCGGAGAATTGAACGCTTCCGGAGGGGAAGAGGAAAACGGTGGGGAGATCATTGTCACCGGTAAGACCGTGGATATCGCAGGTGAGGTGAATGCGAGTGGTGAAAATGGCGGGACTGTTTTTATTGGAGGTGGCAAACAGGGAAACGACGCCGGCATTAAAAAACTCAGAGAACACTTGGATTCGTGACACCGCGATGATCACCGCAAGCGGTGGCAGCGGTGATGGTGGAACGGTCGTTGTCTGGGCGAATGAGGCCACCTTGTTTGAAGGTACCATCACGGCGAGCGGCGGGGGAGATGGCGGCTTCATCGAGGTCTCCGGTAAGGAAACTCTAGGATTCATCGGCAAGGTCTCAGCGTCAGGTGGCTCAGGAGCGAACGGCCAGATCCTTATTGACCCTTCGGGTCTCTTCGTCACCGATGCCTTTCCGCCGAACCTCAATGGCGATGGTACCACCGGGGATGACACATCAGTGGCCAGCGTCGGCCCGGGCCTGCGATATCGAATCGGTCCGAATCTCAGCAACGATGGCGATACCTGGCAACTATGACCGGCTCTTACGACGCTACTTTTGCAGCCAGTTTAATCGACGCCTTCACAGAAGAAACACCTCGAAAGGTGCAGGAACTGCAGGACACCATCGCTTCCGGCAACGCATCTGATATCGAAGACGCCGCTCACGCTCTTACAGGCAGCGGAGCAAACATCGGCGCTATGAAGTTTTCTGAGCTTGCCGAGCAAATAGAACGGGATGCGGAGTCAGGCGTGATTGAGAACGCAGACCGACTCTTTGACGATCTGCAAGAGGAACTCAAGCAAGTGATCCAGGATCTCGAGGGTCTGAGGGATGGCTGATCGCTAACCAACAGCCACCTTGCCTACTGTGCCTTTGGAGTTCACCCATGTTCCCCAGGGAAACACAGGCTTAAACAGATTACAGGTAAACTGCTGTCAATCAACAACATACATGACGACACTTCGTTTGGCATGGCCTTTTCTATACTGGAACAGAGACGTTGGTAACGGCGACTCCAGCCGGTTCTGGAACAGACCCTAACTAAGGAGACGACCAGACCGGGTGAAAGCATTGCCTCAGTTCTTCCATCGACGCTACGAAGCCCAGCTTACTAATGAAAACGCGACCCAAGTACACCATTCAGGAATCCGCTTTCACAGTCGTCGAGATGCTGATTACCACGGCCATCCTGTCCGTGATGTCCGTCCTTCTTTTCGCTGGAGTTCGAAACGTACGGGAAATGGCCAAGTTGCAGTATTGCCGCAACAACCTGAGAGAGATAGGTGCGGCCTTCGATCTGTACGACACCTATTGGTCAGGCAAACTGCCACCGGTCACTGGTATCGATGATGATGACCTGAGGGCCCTGCATCCAAGATGCACAGTATCCCTCGATATCTTCGTTTGCATTTCCACCGGGAATCAGGCGAATGCCCACGAAGATCTGGCTGACAATGCCGTTGGCGGGCGCACGGCCGGCCCCGGCACCAGCTACGAATACCTAAGCCACTACCTTTACGATTCCTCGGGAAGCACTCTCACCACCCCAAGGAAGAAGACACGTTCAAGTGTCGATATCCGGGGGGACAAAATCTGGCTCATCATGGACGCGATGGAAGCCGGCATCCCAAATATACCGGACATGGCCGATAACCATTACGAGACCGGTGGGAACGTGCTCTTCGCCGATTCGCACGTCGAATGGGTCGAGCGGGGCAAATGGCGCGAAGCGTTCAGAAGCGGAAATTCTCGTTAAAGGCTCTGCCAGCACGGTTTCGTGGATTCCTTTAAACCGTTGTGCACGGCCGACTCCCAGCCCGGCCCAGGCCCGTTTCTCATCGCGCTTTATGCGCAATTCTCATCTGTAGGTGCGCGGTGTCAGAGGGGTAAACTCATTGACCTTCTTCAATGGGGACACTACCATCGAGTCTTGCAAAACTGGGTTGAATACCCACAATCAGGGCAACCACAAAATCAAGCTCAACTCCCAGGACCGAGGCATTCGGTCATGGTGAGAATTATCAGGAGACAATTCATGTCTGACGCTTCCAACACCGAAGGAGACTTTCCGTATCCCGGAGTCAAGAGGGCTACCGACGGCTCCGGGGCAGTCGTCTGGGTAGTAACGAACGTCACCCAGGCGGCCTGCGCATATCCAATCACCAGTTCGACAAACATGGGCGGCGGCTACTCGCTGGCTGCGGCGAACGGGTCGAAAAACCTCTGGGGCGATACCCTCGAATTCGTCGAGCTCGAATCCGAACACTCCTCCGCTTCCACCTGCGAAGGCTTCGCGGTCGCCGGCGGCCGTGTGACCAATTTCACCAGCGGCCAGGGCCTCGTCCTCATGAAGGAAGTGCTCTACACCATTTCCGGTAAGCGCCTGCCGATCGTCTTCCACATCGGGGCCCGCGCTCTTACCAGCCACAGCTTGAATGTGCACGCCGGACACGACGATGTGATGTCCTGCACAGATTGCGGATGGGGCATCGTTTTCAGCCGCAACGCCCAGGAGGCCGGCGACCTTGCGCTCATTACTACCCGCGCAGCAGAGGCATGCCAGTCGCCGTTCATGAGCGTGCAGGACGGCTTCCTCACCACCCACACAGTCGAAAATGTGCACCTCCTCGACCTGGATTTCATGAAGGAATTCGTGGGCAAACCAGAGGACAAGATTCTCAATCTTTATGATCTCGATAACCCGCTGATGATGGGTGTGGTTCAAGACCAGGACAGCTACATGAAGGGCAAGATTGCCCAGCGCCATTACTACGCACACATGCGCCCCGCCCTCGAAGAGGCGATGGAGCTTTTCTACCAGGGGACGGGCCGCAAGTATGGCCTCATCGATAGCTACAGAATGGAGGACGCTGAGATCGCGTTCGTCGGGATGGGCTCTTATATGGAGACCGCCCAGGCATCTGTCGACTACATCCGCGCCAATACTGATTACAGGGTCGGCTGTGTCAACGTCACCAGCTATCGCCCGTTCCCCGGCCCCGAGATTGTCAAGGCTCTCGAGGGCATAAAGGCATTCAGCGTGCTCGAACGCATGGATGACCCGATCGCTCCGGCCAACCCGCTGATGCGCGATATCAAGACCGCGTTCGTCGATGCCATGATGGGCTTTGAAGACTATCAGAACGGCGCGAAGATCGAGCGGATGCCGCTGATGATGCAGGTGGCCGCCGGGCTCGGAAGCCGCGATGTGCGGGCGGGGGACTTCCTCGCCATGTGCAAGAACATGCGCAACGCAATCAACGGCAACGACTTTAAAGAATACGCCTCCGTCGGCATCATCCACGAGACCGCACTGGTCGCCGACCAGGATCCCGATATCCGACATCCCGAAGCGTTCTCCATGCGTGGACATTCCATCGGTGGTTACGGTAGCGTCACCACCAACAAGGTCATCGCCGACCTGATGAGTGACCTGTTCGGTCTCTACGTGCAGGCGTATCCGAAATACGGGTCGAGCAAGAAGGGCCTGCCGACCACCTACTACCTCACGCTCGCGCCGGAACACGTCCGCACCCACTGCGAGCTGAATCACGTCGAGTTTATTTCACTGATCGATACCAACTCCCTCAACCTTGGCGACCCGCTCCGTGGGCTGCACGCGGACGGCGCTGTCTTCATGAACTCGCCGAAAGATACGGTCGAGGAAGTCTGGAAGGATGTCCCCGTCTGGGCCCGGGTACGCATCCGTGAAAAGAATGCCCGGGTGCTTGCGGTCGATACCTTCAAAATTGCAGACGAAGTCGCCCGCAATCCGGAGCTCCGCATCCGCATGATGGGCGTGGTGCTCGTGGGGGTGTTTCTCAAAGCCACGCCGTTCGCCGAGCGTCATGGCATGAGTTACGAAGACCTGATGGCCGGCGTCGAACGCTCCGTGCGCTCCTACTGGGGCAAGCGTGGCGAACAGGTCGTCCAGGATAACCTGACATGCATCAGTCGCGGCTACACAGATGTGATGGAAATCCCCCAGGAACTCATCCAGGACACAAGCACTGATACCGAAGCCGACCGGACCGTCGATGCGAGCGCATTCGTGCCGGCGGAAGCGGGGACGAGCTGATGGCGTCGCTGCAGTCTCCTGACTCCAGAATCCCGGACTCAGGAGAGCCCGGCTATGAAGAATCCCCGGGCTCTCCCGAGCCCGGCTACGAAAGACAAGACAGAACCAGAGCAGGAGACATAAATGAGTATTACGCCAGCCAAACTGCCAACTGATATCACTGAAGTTGTCAACACCCAGCATTTTAACGAGCGCGTTATAGACCTTTACGAAAGAGGCTACGGCGACCTCGAGCTTGAGGCCGACCTCGACGCCGCCCGTTCGGTCATACCTTCCGGCACAGGAGCGCTGCGCGATTTCTCGTTCATTGCTCCCGACATTCCAGAATTCATTGCCAGGAATTGCGTGGCCTGCATGGACTGTGTGACCGAATGCCCTGACACGGCCATCCTCGCCAAAGTCATCCCGGAAGAACAGATTAATGCGTCCCTTGAAGAAGAAGGAGACGAGTTCAGAGCCGAACTCGCCGGCGACTGGGCAGAGACCCGCAAGTTTCACGCGACGCCGGCCAAGAGAGGCAAGGCCCCCGCATCGTTCGGCATCTTCATTGACCCGACCAAGTGCAAGGGCTGCGCGGAGTGCGTCGCGGTCTGCGATGATGACGCGCTCAAGATGATCAAGAAAACAGACGATAACATGCCCCTCATTCGCGAAAAGTGGGAGCACTTCAAGCGCGTCGGCCCGTCGGACGAGTCTTACGTCATGGAGAAGGTGCTTTCCGATATGATGCTCGTTGACCGTTCCCTGCAGTACGTCGGCGGAGCAGGGAGCTGCGCCGGATGCGGCGAAGCCAGCGCGCTTCGCATGATGGTCGCGGCGACCTGTTTTAAGTATGGCGAGAAGAATCTCGGGCTCATCGCGGCCACCGGCTGCAACACGGTCTACACTTCGACCTACCCATACAATCCTTACAGGCTGCCGTGGGCCAACTCGCTCTTTGAAAACGCGCCGACCTACGCCATGGGCGTCCGCAGCCGATGGGATCAGGCCGGCCTGGCCGATAAAAAGCTCTGGGTCATCGGTGGCGACGGCGCCATGCTGGATATCGGTTTTCAGGCGCTCTCCCGCATGCTCATGAGCGGCATGGATCTCAACGTCATCGTGCTTGACACGCAGGTCTACAGTAACACCGGCGGGCAGGCATCCACCGGAACCTTCATGGGCCAGCGGACCAAAATGAGCGAGCACGGCAAAAGATACCAGGGCAAACAGGAACGACGCAAAGAGATCGGTCAGATCGTCATGGCGCACCCGGATGTCTACTTCGCACAGACCACCGCCGCACACGCCAACCATTTCTACAAGGCCATCCTTGAAGCCAACGCATTCAAAGGCCCCTCAGTCATCTCGGTCTACACCACCTGCCAGCCCGAACACGGGGTTGCCGACGACCTCGCCTCTGCGCAGGCAAGGCTGGCGGTCGATTCCCGTGCTTTCCCGCTCATGATCTACAATCCTGAAAAGGGCGAACGTATCAGAGAGCGTCTCGATCTCAGAGGCAATCCCGCCCCAAAGGCCGACTGGTACAAGAACCCAAAGACCGGTGAAAACACAACCTTCGTCGACTTCGCCCGCTCTGAGGGCCGCTTCGAAAAGCACTTCGACAAGGAAGGCAACCCCTCGGAGACCCTCCTCGCCGCCAGGGAAGACCGCCGTCTCAACTGGCGCATGCTCCAGGAAATGTCCGGCATCGACCCGGAAGAGCCGGCCCAGGAATAGGAGGCTGCCGGCTGGACCGTGGCGCAATTCTTCAACTTGTGAAAGCCTGCTGAAAGATCTCTCAGCAGGCTTCTTCTGTGAGTGGTGGAATGTGGGGTGTGGGTTGATAACAGCCAATGTGCTCTGGCCGCCACCGGGCTTGCCAACTCTCCCGCTTAATTCGGCGGCGTGAACAACCGGCCTATTTCCTGGCCTTTTCGGAAGTACCGGAATGGCCGCCGTTCCACTCGAACCCTCAGCGTCGGGGTGGATTCTATGTAGTAAGCCTTGGCGTCCCGTTCGCTGAACTTAACCGCATCCTGCTTGGCATTTTCGGTGACGTCTTCTGCGTGGCCTCGCCTGTTGGGAGGAGTCTCCGTTTTCACCCACGGTCGCTGGGTTTGTTCTTTCCGTACGTTGTATTGGTGGTAGATCTTTTCCGGCTTAAAGGCGTATTTGACCGGCCGTCTTGTCGGGAAATACTTCTTGTAAAGGGCGGCCTCGACGGTGCGCTTAAGGCCCGGCGGGAGGCCTCTTTCTTTTTCGGTGGCTTCTTTGCGAAAGGCCTCTCTGCGTTGGCGGAGATCCTGTTCCCGTTCAATGTGCGGCTGACGCTGGATATCCCGTACCTTTTTGACCGCATCGAATTGCTTACGGCGCTTCTTGTCGTTCTTGTAATAGCTATCGTAATCCTTTTTGACTTTCTCATTGATTGCTTCGACTGCGGCTTCGGTGGTGTAATTTTCGGCCTTCTTCACATTCGGTGTGCGATAGAAACTCTTGATCGAAACTAACTCATTGGGACGAATGATATCATCGAGATCGCGTTGGATACGGCCCCATCCTGCGGGCAGCCTTCGCTTCGTTCTTCTCATGGTTGCACCGGGCATGAGCGCTATGTGCTTTGACAGCTGCCGGTTTTCGCGGGATTGCTCGTCACCGCCGTTAATGCCCGCGGAATCGTGCCGGGCCGTGAGGTCGCTGAGGTCGGTGGCCTTCTCCTGCTGTTTCACTTCATCTTTCGCCATCCGTTTGCTGGCCATCACGCCAATGAAACGCTGAGGCATGCGGCCGAAAACCCTGGGCGCACTCGATGCCCGAGGAGTGCGATACATGTCGAAGACCTTTTTCGGCAGTCGTTGTTCGTCATCATCCTCATCCTCTTCAGCTCCTTCACGTTCCCTGGCCTTCGGCGACAGACTGGCTGGCCTGGCTCCACGCTTCCCGGCCCGGTGCGACGGCGGCGAGGTGCTGGGCAGGGCTTCATCTACACTGGGATAGGTCCTGGGCCGCTCTAGAGCAAGGTTGCCAGACAGGACGGCGCTTTTCCATGCCTTGACGGACTTCTTCTGGTCATCGACGGTATCGAACTGTTCTTTTAATTCGTCGAGCAGATTCTTCTCGACTTTGGTGCCGTCACCCAGCATCTTGCGCAGCTTGGCTGCGACGGATTTTACTTCGTTGTTGGTCCAGCCCTTCTCTTCGAAGTCAAAGGCACCCGGCTCCCGTTCGTGCCGTTTGATTCCGGTGTAGGTTTCACCTTCGTCAAGCTCATTCAGGTGTGGTATTCCCTTTTTGGAGACGTGGTCGAGTATCTCATTAACCTGATTACGATTGATGGTTTCGAGCTCGCCGTTCTGGCTCAGGCGGGCGAGCTCCCAGAGCGCATTGGCTTTGACGTGCGCCGGCACCGTGAGAGCAGACATGCGCACTTTTTTGAAAGAAGAGGGCAGTTGGCCGCCCAGCTGGATGTCCAGCTCGGTTTGGGAAGAATCCTCCAGCATCTGCATCAGTGGCCTGGCATCCTTACCGGCCTCGCTGAACATCTGCAGCCAGTTCTCTGAAAAACCCGCGTTCCAATCATCGGGCGATCGCTGCACCTTGTCCTGGATGCG
>JASLXP010000187.1 GCA_030740295.1 Planctomycetota bacterium | reverse complement strand
CCCGGAAAAGCGATAAATTTCCGTGGCTCCAGCTCAACGTCAAAGGACAGCGGCCCAGGGCGCTTGTGAAAAGCATCGAAGGCCCAGTTTGCGGCACCGTAGTATTGATTGACGGGCTTGCATCTCTCCAAGTGCCAGCCGCCAGTGGCGAAAAGCCCCACCGTTTCCTGGTTGGAGAAGACCCATTTCTTGAAGTCCGGTTCCTGGTTCACTCGCGAACGCATAAAGAGCTTGCGGAACCAGCGCTTCTCAAAAGGGACGCGGCAGAGAATGGTCTTCCAAAGATCCTTAGCGTACTGGCAGACGTAGATCAGTTTGCCTTGATCGCTCAGCATCTTCTCGATCGCTTTCAGCATCACGTCGATCTTCTGCAGGTCTTCAATTTCGTAAAGGACCCCCATAATCATGACCAAGTCGAAGGACTTTTCACGGAAGGGAAGATCCGTAGCCGAGGCACAAACGAGCTTAGCTTCCGGTCGCAGGCCGCGGTAGATTTTCAGCCCCTCGCTGGCGATATCAATACCAACAACATTGTATCCCAGACCACTGAAATGCTCGACGGTTCTGCCCATACCACAACCCACATCGAGGATTTTTAGATCGGTACGGCCCGCCAGATAATCCTCGATCTCCAATACCGATTGGTCGCCGCGAATTCGGTCGAGGTTGTCCTCGAGTTCTGTCGCCGACCACTGCGCATCATATGCCTTCTGGGAATTCACGTAGTCGAACTCGTACATCCGTCTCATAGGCTACTTCCCCTCTCTCGCAACTTTTTGGGCCCAGGCAACGGCACTGCCCCGGAGACGGCCGACTCGCTTGTTAAATGATGTGTACTCTACGTAGTATCCACCGAACTTTTTTTTGAATTTCCGTATACCGGCCGCCTTCTCATCCTTAGGCTTGACGGCGACGCCCGCCAGATCGAAAAGTCTGAATCCCTGTGCTTTTCCCCAGTCCATGATCTCCAGTTTGATCAAGTCGTTGGCGAACAGTTTGCGCTCGAAGCAGACGGAACTGGTGGCAGCCTCGCATTCGATGAGCAGACCATTGTACGCCAGGACGCCAAGGCCAGCGATAAATTGCCCTTCGAAGCGAGCGGCAAAAAGCCTGCGACACTCGCCCAAAACCTTGTGGTGCATGAGAAAATGCTCCATCGAAAAACCTTGCATCCCCGATGCCTGGCGAAAATCGCTGACCAGACGGTAATACTGGGGCAAATCCTCTTCCTGTACCACAACGATCTCGACACCTTCCCGCAGGCACTTTCGGGCGTTCTTACCAACGCTCCGGTGCATTTTGGCGACGTAGTCAGTTTGCAGATCAACGAGGTACGTTGCCACTGTCCGGGCTTCGTATCCCCTGTCGACCAGAAGCGGCTCCAGCCCCCTGACCTGCATGGTAGGGTGAGACGTGAAGTCGATGCTCATGACCCCTTCCTTGCGTGCCAACCTCTCTATGGCATCGTAAATCGCCACCGCCGTCTCCGCCTCTTGCCCGGCATGCAGTATCGGGCCATGGAGCCAAGAAAACGTCGCCAGGGCTCGATGCACCACCGGTAGAAGAAACTGAAGCCTTTGCGAACGCCGAAGGACATCGCTGAACAGGCCCTGCTTGATAATCAGACACCGCGCCACAGCCCTGCCATCTTCGTCGACTGTGACATAGAGCGGCTCAGCACCGCGCAGCGCTCGCAACAGGTTGGCCCAGTCCGTCGTTTGAAACAAACCGCCACACGGTGTGGATGCTACTGCTATGTCCCACCCCTGTGGTGCATCCCTATAGATGGTTGTGCCAATCATCATTGCCCCAGTGGGACGCCGGTTACCATGGAAACTGAAAGTCGAAGTTGTTCGCGCAGCTTTCGACGCCCGTACTCTCGCGTCATCCACTCGTAGCCTGCGCGTCCTCTTGCCTGCAGGTCTTGGCGCGAAGCACAGGCCTTCAGGGCAGCATACAGGGCCTCCTCCGAGTTGCCATTGAGCACCGGCGGAATCTCCGAGTAAGCGAACAGCGAACTGAATTCGTCCCAGTAGATGCTCACGGCTCTGCCCGAGGCCATGGACTGCAAGGCGAGAATCCCCGGAGTGCCTTGGTCGAATTGATCGGCGACGAGATCGGCCTCTTCGATGAATCGTTGCAAATTCGATTGATTGAGTCGCGGCACATAGCGAACGTGCTCGGCAACTCCCAATTCCTCAACAAGGTCTTTGGTCGCTTGCACGTGTCCCCCGTACTCCACGATGATCATGGAGGAAGCCCAACCTTCTTTGACTCGGCGTGCCCAAGCGCGGATAAACCGATCGTTGCCTTTAGCTAATTGGGACGAGCCTGGTTCCCCCCAGTCCTGGCGTGAAGGCATGAACACGTTGATCGGACCTTCCCTGTCGCCAAAGGGTGCAGGCTGCGCAGGTATCTCCCAAGGAATCAGAAACGGCGCGGAAATCTGCAGCTTCAGCTTCGTCGCGTTCTCTCGTGATACCGGGTCATAGGACGCATGTACGGAACTGGCCCGATGGAAGGCTCTGCGCATGAGCCAGCCTCTGGTTGTGCTCTCCATCGCGATCTCATGCAGATCCGCTCCTGTGCTGAATGCCAGGTAGGGACGGCCGCTAAACATGGAGACAATATGATACATGGCGAAGGAGACGATGACATCTGCCTTACGTAGCTCTCTCAGGAGCCGCACAAACGTGATCGCTTGCACGATCCTGGCCCCCAGTGGAAGAACCTTCATCCACTCCAGTCGAGGCGCATGATCCCAGATCGTTGCTTGCGGATTGTGTGTCCGCAGACGGCGGATCCGCTCCTCAAGTTCTTCCGACTTGTCGCCCCGCAGGGCGCTGGACATTGAGTCCTGTAGTTCCTTGCGACTCACGTATATCGACACCTCAAGGTCTTCCGAACTCAGCAATTGGCCGAAAATTACGGCACAATCACAGAGATTGCCGATGAGGGCTACACGCTGCCGCTTCACGGATTGCGGCCGACCCATTTGGGATTCTCGAAGAAACCCCTCTCGGCTTCTACAATGACCTGCTCCATCGTCGCCTGCAATAATGGTTCGACGGAGTCGCCACCAAGGACCCAGTAGAGTGGATGGAAGAGCAGCTGCAGAAATTTCATCTGCCTATCTCCAATAATCCTCAGAAAGTCTTCCGGCATGTTGCGCAGATTCGAGTCCGAGAAATACTGCCCCTGGACGAAGAACGGTGGAGAGTAGGC
>JASLXP010000186.1 GCA_030740295.1 Planctomycetota bacterium | reverse complement strand
GATCAGATAGTTCAGGAACGGCGACTTAAGTGCTGGAATCGAGTGTCAGGTATCGGGTACGGCTGGCTGGGAGGCCAAGAGGAGGGCAATTTTACGGATTTGAGTGACAATTTTCAGGGGCAAGGCCCCGGGCCGTTTGCCTAGCCCAGCCCAACGGGCTGGGTTTTCGGGCAGATCATCCTTAGGGGCAACGCCCCGGTCATATGCCCCAATGAATGGCCTCCTTATAAATGGCCGGGGCGTTGCCCCTTTTCAGCTCTTTGTACCATTCACCCAGCCCGTTGGGCTGGGCTAGGCAAACAGCCCGGGGCTTCGCCCCTGAAATCCGTCAAAACGACTCCGTCTTGGAGGACTAGGAGGCCAAGACGGAGGTGTTTCTGCGGATTCGTGACAGGGCGGGTTTGCATTCGTAGGATGGCAGCCCTCGCCCAGACATGTCCCTACTGCTTCTCTCTACTTGCCATGCGGAGCCGTCTGAAAATCGTGGCCATATTGGGTCTGGCATTCGTCTTTCTGGTGATCCTGACGAGTGTCGTATCTCACGTGAAGGGAGCCAACGCCCGTACCGTTTGTAACGGGAGAATGCTGGCAATCGCGATGGGAATGAGAACGTACTGCTCAGAGTGGGACGGCTTCACCCCTCCCGACCCGGACGACCGTATCCAGCGGCTCGGTGGGTATATCGGCCCACGAGCGGGGCTCAGCCTGGCAGCTCAAGGCGACCGCGGACTCAGCAAGAACCGCTGACGAGTGACCAATTCCTCTGTCCTGTTGACCAGGCGCCCCGAAAGACCAAATACGGCACCGTCTGTTCGTATTGGCTTACTCCCATTTTCAGCAAGAGTTCGACCATGAGTTTGCCAGTAACCGCGGCGACAGATATACCGATCGTTGTGGAGCAAGGCTTGAGACATCCACTCCCGTTACGAGGCTGGAGGCCAGGACTGGGGGCACACTGCGTCTACAACGACCTGCGAATCGAACTTCTTGGCCCGCGCCGATACCGCGCACTCGACGACCTCTGGGATGTTGATCGAGTTCCCCAACTCCGCGATGAAGACCAGGAGCGGATGATGAGAACCCTCGGCGATGGCGGCATTCGTTAGTTAGACTTTCCTGGCAAGTCAGGCTGCATCTGTTTGCTCTGGCGTTTGAATCCGTAGAACCGCTTTTGTATACTTCGCCACTTAATTTCGCGGGACGACCATAACTATACTAATTTAATAGGGTTACGCGTGTCGTCGGTTCGAATGGGCATCGAACAGGAGCATTAATTCCCCGCGGCAGGATACACGAAATTCACACCACATTATTGGGCGAACAACGCCATGACTAAGAAGGAGAAGACTCAGATCATCCGGAAGACCATCACCTCGCTGGAGAAGGTCTACCAAGATGTTGAACCGGCTGAACCAATGCCGGTATTCGAGCAGATGCTCCAATCCATCCTTTCCCTCAACGAGAGCCCGTCCGGTACACGCAAGGCATTTGAGCTCTTCGAGGTGGAATTTGTTGACTGGAATGAAGTCCGCGTGAGTGCGGTGGCAGAGATCGGCCGCGTCTTAAAGGACGCCGGTCTCGACCCGGAAAAAGCCCGGATCTTGAAGGCAGCTCTTGGCCGTCTGTTTGTCAAGAAGAACCAACTCTCGATGGACTTCCTTCTTAACTATAAAGAGAAAAAAGCCCACGATTTTCTAAAGGCGTTTCCGGGGCTGCCGAGGGCAACGCTCAACGAAATCATGTTGTTGTCATTGGGGCATCCGTTTTTTCCGGCGACGGACAAGGTCGTCAAAGTATGCCATGCCATCAATGTCGCAACGGAAGACCAGGACATCGATGAACTTGCGCAGTTGCTGTCAGACTCCATCCCCAAGAAACTGATGTTGAAGGCCTACTACCTCTTTTGTGCGTATGCCGATGACTTGAAGCCGGAGAAGAAATCCAAAAAGACCGCAAAGAAATCACCGGCAAAGAAGCCCGCAGCCAAGAAAACGGCAAAAAAGGCACCGGAGAAGAAGGCAGCCTCAGCCCAAAAAACCACGAAGAAGGCAGCCAAAAAGAACGCAAAAAAATAGTCACTGGAGTCGCAAATGAACGTGCTGAAGTTGGGATTGCCCGCGGGCAGTCTTTCTGAATCCACAACGGCTCTGATGGCTAAAGCGGGTTTTGAGATCTCCGGCAGTTCGCGCTCATATACGGCAAATACTGCGGACCCGGAAGTCTCAGCTATCCGGTTCCGCGCTCAGGAAATGGCAAGATATGTGGCCGACGAGGTCCTCGACGCCGGCATCACCGGCCAGGACTGGATTGATGAGTCCGGCGTGGATGTCGTCGAAGTGGCCGAGCTGATTTATGCCAAGCAGAGGCTCAAACCCGTTCGCTGGGTACTGGCTGTCCCAGAGGAATCCGAATACCGGAGCGTCCAGGATCTGGAGGGCAAATTAGTCGCCACTGAGCTTATCGAGGTAACTCAACGCTACTTTGAGAGCCAGGGCGTGGATGCCAAGGTCGAGTTTTCGTGGGGGGCGACAGAGGTCAAGGCACGCCTGGTCGATGCCATCGTAGATGTGACTGAAACCGGATCGAGCCTCCGGGCCAATAACCTCAGGGTGATCGATACGGTGACCACATCTACGACCAAGTTCATCGCCAACAAGGCAGCGTGGGCTGACCCGTGGAAGCGAACCAAGATGGAAAATCTCGCCATGCTGCTGCAGGGGGCGATCAACGCCAAAGGAAAGGTTGGGCTAAAGATGAATATCGAAACATCGAGAATAGAACAGGTCCTCAGCCTGCTGCCTGCAATGCGCCGCCCCACCATTTCCCAACTTGCCGAACCGGATTGGAGCGCGATTGAAACGATCATTGACGAAAGCGTGGTAAGGGATATCGTTCCAGAGTTGAAACGTGCCGGCGCCGAAGGCATCATCGAGTATCCGCTGAACAAAGTTATCCCATAGCCACTGTGCCCAATCTCAGATTCACCAGGTTGACTGCCATTTTTACCATCAGCCTGGGGCTGGGCGGCGTCATCAGAGCACAGGATAAGGTGGCTCCGGCAGAGGAAAAGGCGACCCCGGCAGAAAAGAAAGCCCCTCCCGAAGAGAAACAGGCGTCCGCAGAGCCAGCGGAAGAAAAATCCACCCCGCCCCAGGCGTACGCCAATTTCGCCAAAGGAATCAGCGCACTACTCAGAAAAGACAAGGATGCGGCACTCGAATTCTTTACGAGCGCTCTCAAACATGATCCGGACGCCGTCCCTGTATTGCGCAATCTGGCCCAGATTCACCAGGACCTCGGGAATAGTGCCGAGGCCAGAAAGCATCTGATCCGAGCGCTGGAGATTGATCCGGAGGATTTCAAAGGGAACTGGGAACTGGGCCGACTCTATTTCAGAGACAACAAGCTCGACCTCGCCTCCAGACATCTTGAAAAGGCCGCCAAACTCAAATCGGGAGACATCCGCCTGCACTTTCTGCTCGCCACGCTCTACCGGATGACCAAGCGCATGAATGACTGCGCGTCCCAGTATGAGATTGTGCTCAGGAACAGGCCTTCTCTCGTCCGCACAAGCCAGGCACTGGAGCGCATCTATCGCCGCCTGCCTGACGATGTCGCTGACCTGAAGAAGAAAGCCATATCGGTTGGCGATTCGGACTTCATCCCATACTTCCGGCTTGGGCTCCTGCACCAGCAGGAGCGCAATTTCGGCCTCGCGAAGAAGGCATTTGAAACAGCCCTGAAAATTGAGCCTGAGTGGGGCGCGGGCCAAGAGCTCCTCGGCCGCATCTACCGGCGAACCAGTCAGCCAATGAAGGCCGTCAACGCTTACCTCACGGCAGCGGTGCGTCATCCCGACAAAGCGGAGCTGCTCTACGAAGTGGCCGACATTTATATCGACCTCGAAAAATACGCGCGTGCCGCGCAAGTGCTCGAGTCGGTCAGAAGAGTCTGGCCCAAATACAAGGACGCCCTGTACCGCCTGGTCTACTGTTACCAGCTTCTCAAGGAACACGACAAGACCATCGAGGTGGGCCAGGAGTATCTGGAACGGTTCGGCGACCGCGTGAACCGGATGGCCTATGAGCTCATGGGTCGTTCCTATGCCGCGCTCGGCCGTGACGAAGATGCGGAGAAGTGCATCGAGGAGATGAATCTCATCCAGCAACATTCGAACGACAAGAAAGAGTTCATCATGCTGTCCCGGATGCAGGCCCAGGTTCTCACGGCCCTTAACAAACGGACGGACGCCATCGCCATCCTTGAAAAGGGGCTCGAAAAACTGCCGGGCCATGCGGACACCAGCCTCTATCTAGCCATGCTCTACGATGAGGAAAAGCTGGACGACAAAGCGGAAAAGGTTCTGAAAGGCGTCCTGCACGAAGACCCAGAGAATCATCGCGCGATGAACCATCTTGGCTATTTCTACGCCGAGCGTGGGCGTAATCTCGAGGAAGCGGTCGCCCTGATTCAGGGTGCCCTCAAAGCAAATCCCAAAAACTGGGCATACCTCGATAGCCTTGGCTGGGCTTTCTTCAAGCTTGGGCGGCACCAAGAGGCACTGGAAAAACTTCACGAAGCCATTAACATCCACGACGATTCGGTCCTAAGAGACCACCTGGGTGATATTTATCATGCTCAGGGCGAGAGTTCAGAAGCCAAAGTTCACTGGAAAAAAGCACTCCAGTTCGACTCGAAATTGAATGCAGTCAGGAAGAAACTTGAGAGCCTGGACTGACAACCATCTGCCAAGGAGAGATTAGATGGCTGGACATTCCCATTGGGCCGGCATTAAACACAAGAAAGGTGCAAACGACGCGAAGCGTGGAAAGCTCTTCAGCAAGCTGGCGAAACACATCATCGCCGCCGCGAGACAAGGCGGCGGAGACCCCGAGGCAAACCTCCATCTGAAATACGCCATAGATCGCGCCAAGGCGGTAAGCATGCCCAAAGACAATATTGAAAGGGCAATCAACCGCGGTGCAGGAGTCACAGATGGCGAAGAGGACTTGTTTGAAATCATGTACGAAGGCTACGGCTCGGGGGGTATCGCACTGCTCATCGAAGGCTTGACAGACAACCGGAATCGCACCAGCGCAGAGGTACGAAAGATATTCGACAGGAAAGGCGGGAATCTCGGGTCCCCTGGCAGTGTCGCCTGGCAATTTGAAAAGAAGGGGCTCTTTGTCATACAAAGGAACGGAATCGACAGCGATGACCTCATGGAGATCGCCCTTGAGGCAAACGCAGATGAGTTCGATGAAACCGACGAGAATTTCGAGATTACCTGTAGCCCGGAAGACTTTATGAGCGTAAAAAGCGCTCTCGACCAGAATGAGATCGAAGTGGAGGTCGCTGAGCTGAGCTACCTTCCCAACAATCGCATCGAAGCTAGTCCGGATGACAGTCGAAAAGTGTTAGGGCTCATGGAAGAGCTCGAGGATCATGACGATGTTCAGGGAGTCCACTCAAACCTCGAGATTCCCGAACAAGTCCTTGAAGAGCTGAAGGCTGAAGCCTGATAATAGCGACCATCCCTTGGGGCTTTCTTAGCCGGTCGCGCTATACAACCCGTACACACGGACCCATCAGGGCCGATGGTGGGTTCTTTCCCTTTCATAAAAGCCATGGCCAAAGCAAAACTTGTAGATAACCAGACTGGAAAAGAATTTCCCCTCACATCCAGGGTCACCCGCGTCGGCCGCAGGATCGACAACGATATAGTGTTGAACAACCGCATCATCTCGAAGTATCACTTCGAGATTCGCAAGTCCCTCACCGGGAATTTCACCATCCACGATTCCGGCAGCACTCATGGCTTTTACGTCAATGACGTACGGGTCAGAGATGAGCGTAAACTGGAGAATGGTGATGTACTGAGGGTTGTCATCATTTACGCCGAATCTGACGGCTCGGAAAGCGAAAGCGGCACAAGCACGTTCATCGCACGCCCCCAGGCAATCGCCAAAACCAAGCTCGAAGGCAACGAAGAGAACACCTCCATCGCCTGCGATTTCACCTTCCATCAGAAGGGTGGCGGTCTGCTGGGAATCTTCGGCGGCAAGAAGAAAGAGTGACCCCCACACCCGAGCCCATCCGGGGCGTCATTTTCGATCTGGATGGTACCCTCACCAGGCCCATCCTGGATTTCAACGCTATCCGAGCCGCATTGGAAATACCGGGAAGAACCCCAATCCTCGAGTATCTCGATACGCTCGAGCCGGAAGACCGCGATCACCGCTCAAAGATGCTGGACGATTTTGAAGCCCGGGCCGCGAACGACGCCGAATTCAACAACGGAGTACCGGAGCTCCTTGATTTTCTGTACGCGGCCTCAGTCCGGATCGCCATCGTGACACGGAACAGCCGCGCCTGCCTGAATGCCACGCTCAGCAAACTGGATATCCGCGTGCAAGCCTCAGTCACCAGAGAGGATGCCCCGGTCAAGCCTTCTCCGGAGCCGGCCCTCCTGGCAGCCCGATTGATAGAGGTCGAGCCGGCATTCTGCATTTTCATCGGTGACTTCCAGTACGACATCATCACTGGACAGGCCGCCGGCATGCGCACTGCACTCATCCCCTCGCAGGAACCGCCGGACAGCATGCCGGCTCCTGATTTTCGCGTCGAGACAGCGGATGAGCTGATTCCGTTACTGAGGCCTCATATCAGGGAACGTGGGGTGGATCTGTAATCTGCCTTCGCCATCGCAGGTCAAAAGCCTGCGACACCACTGCACATGCTCACCGATCCCCAAATCCAGGATTACAGAGAGCGTGGCCATCTGACGCTCCACGGGCTCTTCACTTCAAGTGAGATCGACGAAGCGATCCAGGACATCCACTCCTGGGGAAATCACATCCTCGAGAATCTCTCTGAGAGCGACAAGGCCTGGTATCTCGACCGCGGAGTAGAGAACGCCGAGGTCCTTCGAAAGCTCGATCTGCCGGTCTCTCAGCGGGAAGTCTTCCGCAGCCTGGCGCACAAAGAGAACCTGGTCACATGTGTCGAGCAGCTCATCGGCAAAGGCATCAGCATTTATTTCAGCCAGGTATTCCTCAAGCCGCCAGAGGGAGGCGGCCCCAAACCGGTGCATCAGGATAATTTCTACTTTGGACCGGACGACCCCAACGGCATGGTCACCGTCTGGATCGCACTCGATGAAGCCACCACCGAAAACGGATGCCTCTGTTACGGAGAGGGCACTCAGGACGGCGAAGTCATTCAACACATCGCGCCGGAAGACGAGCCCTTCAATCTGCAGATCCCCACCGAAACAGCTTCAAAGGTCCCCTTGACCGCGGCTCACGTTCCCCGGGGCGGAGTCTCATTCCATCATGGCAGCACCTTCCACCAATCCTCCAGCAACACCAGCCCCAACTGGCGCCGCGCCGCCGCTTTCCATTACGCCCGCAATGGCGTTAAGCTCGTGAACCCCGCCTTGCCTTACGACAAGAGCCAATATGTTGTCATAACGAGTTAAACGCCGAAGTTTCTGTGCTTTTGACAAGAGATCCTCTGGATTGATTCAGCAATCATCGTTTTCTGTTCGGATTTCTGAACTGGACTGCAGCGATGAACATCCAGTTCGGAAAACCGCTTGGCCGGCAACGGGGCTGAGGCTTGATAAATTGGTCTTCGCCTGCCTCCCATCTTCCTGCGTGGCGAACAGGTACCTCGTCTGGTAATTTGCCGCGCCTTTCGCCCGGAACTGGGCGTCATTGCGCAAATCGGAAACATCACCATGTCGACCAGAACTGGGGACCTCTCCCCGCTTATCGCTGATCTGCTGAGCGGAATCGGCGAAGACCCCTCGCGTGAAGGGCTGGTCGACACCCCGGAGCGCGTGGATAAGAGCCTCAAGTATCTCACGAAGGGATACGCTGAAGATCCCGTGGAGGTACTGAACGACGCTCTGTTCACCGAGGATTACAATGAGATGGTCGTGGTGAAGAACATCAAGATTTTCAGCCTCTGTGAACACCACATGCTGCCTTTCGTTGGTGTGGCTCATGTCGCTTACCTGCCGGACGGCAAGATTGTCGGCCTCAGCAAAATCGCCCGGTTGGTAGACATTTTCGCCAGGCGTCTCCAGGTGCAGGAACGGATGACCATGCAGATCGCAGAAACGATCAACAAGGTCCTCCAACCCCGTGGCGTCGGTGTAATCATCAAGGCCGAACACATGTGCATGCAGATGCGAGGCGTTGAAAAACAGGATTCCTCTGCCATTACCTCCGCCATGCTCGGACACTTCCGATCACATCAGGAAACAAGAGCCGAGTTCATGAAGCTGATAGAAACTTGACGAGGCCAGCCAATGCCAAAAATAGTTCGTGAAACGGACGAAGGACTCGTGATGGAGAATCAGCACCTGGTCGTGCGCTTCTACCATCGCTCAGCCGCGGTCGAGGTCTACGACCGGCGGGTGGACTTCAATTGGAAGCAATCTCACGAGACCTCTCTTCGGGCCGAATACTACGCGCCCGGCGAAGGCAACGTCTCCGGTTACATGCAGACCGGCGCAGGGCTCGGCATGCGCGTCATCTGGGAGCTCGATGATGAGCTGCCGGAAATTCGCGTTCAGATGCAGCCGGAGCAGGAGACCTCATTCGAGCTGTTCACCTATCCGGCGCCGTTCCTGGCCGATAATTCCATGTTCGTCGTGCCGCACTCGCAGGGCATCCTGTACCCGGCCGAAGACTATGCTCTCCAGCGATTCCTCGATGGGCAGATGCTCGATGCCTACACATCGGATCTCAGCATGCCTTTCTTTGGCATGATTTGTATGCCCAGTGGACACGGCGTCCTCACCATTCTTGAAACGGCAGAAGACGGGTCAGTCCTCTTCGGTTCTCACGATTGCAGGGAAGGCTCTCTGCTGACAGCCCAGCCGGCCTGGCGCTCGACCCTGGGCAACATGGAATACGACCGCCGGCTCAGGCTTTTCTTCCACTCGGAGAATGGTTACCTGGCTCAGGCCAAACGCTACCAGGAATACCTGAGAGAGCGTGGCCGTTTTCCTTCGCCGTCCCCCGAGCGTGCGGAGCTCCTTCGCGGCGCGGCGCATGTGGCTTTTCACATAGGGCAGCTCTCTTTTGAAGATGTGGCCGAACAGTGCGAGCGCCTCAAAAGCCTCGGTGTCGAAAAGGCGGTCATCCACCTCCGTAACTGGCAGCAGGAGCCCTACAACGCGCCCGAACAGATGCCCCCCTCTCAGGAAGCGGGGGGAGAAGAGGGCCTGAAGAATCTGATCGATTTCGTCAAGCATATCGGGTACGTGCCCGGCATTGCCGCCTGTTTCCGTGATACCTTCGAAGGCTTCCCGGGCTACGCTGGTGATGCGGTCACCAAAGATCCTGACGGCAGTAATGTCTATGGAGGCTTCCTGGGCTCATCAAGAGTGCCGGCCCTCAGGATTTCGGGCGCGCAGCAGCTCGAGTTCGCTGAAAAGTTTCTTCCACCCGCGCTCCAGGCCGGCCCGTTCGATTCGGTCGTGCTGGACGGCGCCTGCATCGATGCGCGTGAAAACTACGACAAGGAGAACCGGTCGACTCGGGGCGATGACATCCGATCCCGCAAAGAGCTTCTGGAGTTTGCGAAAAACTCCTCGCGCCTCATGGGCGCAGAGGGCAGCATGGAATTCGGGGCAGGCTACGCGGATTTCCTCGCCGGGCAGATGAGCCTGGCCCGCTACTACTTCATCGAACAGGCGCCCGCGGCCCACAGATTCAATCTCGACCCGGCCCTGCGGATACCTCTCTTCAATCTCGTCTATCACGAAGTCATCGACAGCACGTGGCATCATCAGGACAGCTACACCTCAGCCGAAGACAACGGAGTCCGCGCTCTCTTCGACTTTCTTTACGGCAACCCGCCGGTAGCCACTATCGCTCATCCTTCAACCCTTGATAATCAAGGAAGTCACCTCGCCGGACTGCTCAACGCGGCGAGCAATGTCCACTCGCAGACTGCCGGGGAAGAGCTCCTCCTCCACGGTTGGCTTACCGAAGACCGCCTGGTCCAGTTGAGCCACTTCGGCAACGGCCTGCAGGTAGTCGCCAACTTTTCCCGCGAGCCTTTCGAGCTCCCCAGCGGCGACTATGTCGAGCCGGGGTCGTGCAAGGCGCTGCTGCCGGAATGAGCAACGATGTCAGACTGATCCATTCCGATGGTTCAGTCTTGTGCGCGTTCAGGAAGAAATCCATGAAACACCTGGTATTCATCTTTTTCGCCGCCACGTTCGTATCCCCCGCCTGCTTACTCCCTGAATCTGAAACCAAGCCGCCGAAACCGAAACTGAAGGAACCTGACATTGTCACCCCCGGAGATTGGAACGGCAGCCCGCCAAGCGATGCCACAGTCCTCTTCGATGGCAAAGATGTCTCCGGCTGGACAAAAGAAGACGGGAGACCGGCCCCCTGGAAAGTCGAAGGCGGCGCCATGATCGCGGGCGGCGGAAGTATCATTTCAAAGCACGTGTTTTCGGACGCGCAATTTCACATCGAGTTTGATCTGCCCGACAACAAGGATGGCAACAGCGGAGTTTACATTCACCGGCTGTTCGAAGTACAGATCATGAATTCGAGCAAGGAGAAGACGAGCGGCAGCCCGGACCAGCAGTGCGGCGCGCTCTACAAAAAGTTCACGCCCCTGGTGAATGTCACGCGCAAACCGGGCGAATGGCAGACCTACGACATCGTGTTTCACGGCGTGAAACTGGAGGACGGCAAGCTCAAAACGCCGGCTCGGGTAACTGTCATGCACAATGGAGTGCTGGTGCAGTACAACCGTGCCCTGACCAGGGGCACTGGCGCGGGCGGCAAGCGGCCGCTGGTCGAGAAAGGTCCGATCATGCTGCAGGATCACGGCAATCCGGTCCGCTACCGGAACATCTGGATTCGCGAGATTCCGCCCCTCAACGAATTCACAGGCCGGCCTCACGACCTTACCGACAAAAAGGAATTTGCGGCGAAGATGAAGGCCGGCACTGTCAGCACGAATGAAACGGCCGGCGCGAGGCCTGAGGACGCTACCTTCATCTTTGATGGTAAAGACACGAGCGGCCTTGCCGGCAAGAACAACGAATTCAAATGGAGTGTGAAGGACGGTTACATGGAGGTCGTCAGAGGGAGCGGCGGCATCAGATCAAAAGCGCGCTTCGAAGATGTCCAACTCCACGTTGAATGGGCGACGCCCTCCGAGGTGAAAGGCAACGGACAGGGGCGGGGCAACAGCGGTGTCTTTCTTGGGCGTTCCGAAGTGCAGGTTCTGGATTCCTACAACAACAAGACCTATCCCGATGGCCAGGCATCCGCGCTCTACAAGCAATATCCGCCAATGTTCAACGCCTGCCGGCCGCCCGGTATCTGGCAATCCTACGACATCATCTATTTTGCGCCGGATTACGATGAGGAAGGCAAACTGGCGAATCCGGGCACGTTTACCGTTTTCCACAACGGTGTAATCGTGCACGACCATGTGATCAACAAGAGGGCAGGCAAGCGCGGCCCCAAAGCAGGTAATCCCGTGCTGGGCAACCTGAGCCTTCAGGATCATGGTAATCCAGTTCGGTATCGAAATATCTGGTATCGGGTTTTAAAACCCGTGCTTTGATTCAGGTGAAGAGGAGATTCCGCTCCGCTTCACATATGCAGCCCGCCATCCACGGACAGTACCTGACCGGTAATGTACGAGGCTTTGTCCGAAGCCAGGAAAGCCACGAGGTGGGCAACATCCTGCGCGTCGCCGAAGCGGCGTGCGGGGATGTGTTGCATGTAGGCGTCGCGCTTCTGTTCGTCGAGGTGGGCTATCATGTCGGTCTCGATGATGCCGGGCGAAACTGCGTTCACGGTAATGCCCTGGGTGGCGACCTCCCTGGCGACCGACCTGGTGAGACCGATCATCCCCGCCTTCGCCGCACAGTAACCCGCTCTCTGAACATCACCCAGCAGTGCGGCATCCGAAGAAATGTTGATAACGCGGCCGGCACGCTTCCTCGCCATCAGGCGGACGACTCCCTTGGTAAACAGGAAGGCGCCCTTGAGGTTGGTGTCCATGATTTCGTCCCAGTCAGCTTCTTTCGTAAACGCCAGCATCTGTTCCTTCAACAGTCCCGCGTTGTTGACCAGGATATCCAACCCGCCTAATTGATCCTTGACTGCGCCGATCACCGCCTTGACAGAATCCGCATCACGCACGTCGCTCTGCATCGCGATGGCGTTTTCGCCCGCGGCGTCTGCCGCGCTCGCGGCGGCTTCCGCGTTACTCAAGAAGGTAAAGATCACTTTCGCGCCTTCAGCGACAAATGTGTTCACAATGGCCCTGCCGATACCGCGAGAGCCTCCGGTTACAATGGCTGTCTTTCCTTCAAGTAACATAGAGAAGAATGGAATGGTGAAAGGGGTCTTGGCTCTTCGCGGTAAGTATAGCGGCCAATGGAATGAGAAGTCCACGGTTAGCTCACGGTGACCCGTTCTAAGGGGATCTGGAGCTCAAGCCGGTCACTACAGACCTAATCTCTGCAGCATTGCTCCGCGCCACCACCATACCACTGTTCCGCATCATCCCATTCTTCCGTCCGCCCGATGGCAATGGCAGATGGCAATGGCCAGCGCATCCGATGCATCATCCGGCTTAGGAAGCTCCGGGAGAGAAAGGACGACCTGTACCATTTTCTGCACCTGTGATTTGTGCGCGCCCCCTGCACCGACCACCGCTTTCTTCACCAGCCGGGGCGGGTATTGAGACACCGGCAGGCCGACTTTGGAAGCGGACAGAATTGCGATGCCCCTCGCTTCACCGATTCGCAACGCAGTCTGGATGCTCTTGCCGGCGAATGCCTCTTCGATGGCTACGCAGTCGGGCTTGTGCTGCTCGATGATTTCTTCCAGGCCCGTGAATATCGTGGCAAGTCGCTCTTCGAACGGTGTTTTAGGCTTGCACCTGATCGCGCCATAGGCCACAGACTGGAAGCTGTTGCTTCGATAGTCAATGACGCCATAGCCGCAGGTGACGGTACCGGGATCGATGCCAAGGACGCGCATTTGCGGAATGGTTAACGGTTGTTGGTCGGATGATTGATGGGCTCACCTCCTGAAGGCTGCCACTGCTCTTCGGAATTTCTGGGTCTCCTCGGCAGTCGCCGGGGTCCAGTGCCGGATGCGGAGCTTACGCTTTATCTCATCGCCTTCGTAGTTGATGCTGGTGACGAGGCGGCCCTCGGCATTGAAAACGTGGGTGCGGTTGTGTGGGCCGATGACCACGATGGTGGAGTTTCTTGAGTCGATAAAGACATCGGTGTCCCGGGCGCGTTCGGTGTCGCTGAGTGCCGAGGAGATCGGTCGGTCGGAGCGTGTACGTTCTATGCGGGCGTGTCTGGTTCGGCTGCGGTGGTGGTGATCGTTGCGCTCGAGGAAACGTGCCAGATTCTGGAGGACGTCGTAAACATTTGATTCGAATTTACGGCTGTACCATTCGCCGGTTCGCCGATTGATCGACCGCTCACCTATCGAGCCGATCATCCCCCGGGCACGTGCAACAGTCGCATAGAGGCCTTCGTCATTCTGCTGAGTGAGTATGCCCGAGAGGCCCGCCGAGCCCAGAGCCCCGCTGACCACATTCAGATCCAGTCTGGGCCGGCCATCCCGCATTCGATATTCGACTGCCTGCAGTGATACAGCCCAGCGTCCGCCTGTTTCCTTCTCAGATTCTTTGTAATAGCCGGAAACAACCTGCCCCAGAATGTGGTGGGTAGGCGAGGTGCGGCCAAAAGCGGAGAGCTGATTGGCGTGCAGGTCGTCTCCGTGCTGCGGGATCGCAATTACCAGCGGACGTTTTTCGTAGAGTTGGTCAGCACGGGATTCAGACTGATGGAGCAGGAAATTGGAGAAATCTTCCCAATCGGGCTTGCCGTTGGTGGAGTAGCCGACGAACACGGCTTTGGGAGAGGTCGGTTCAGAATGTGTGCAATCCGCGGATTCGCAGAGATAGCAATAGATGCGGCCTTCTTTGAAGCCCTCCGGGCGAAAGGCATTTTCCATCTGGCTGAGAAACTGACCTATGATTTCAGAGCCGCCGGAGGTACCTTCCTCTGACTTCTGAAATGGCGAAACAGACAGTTCCAGCTTGAGGGGCGGGAAATGGGCCTCCTGGCCGTGATATCGGCAGTGGAGGAGATCGCGGGACAGTTCCTCTATCTCACGGTAAATTTTCTCGGCCCGCCTCTCAAGATCCAGCGTTCCGCCGCTCGCCTGCTTCCGGTTTTTCTGGCTTCGCCGGCGGGAGGGTTTCTGGTTGGCCATATCGAGGTCCTCCTGAATCTTGTCGCGAAGCGTCGAGACCACAATAGCGCTGTGCCCCGCGGCAGCTCAGACACGCCTGTGCGAGAGAATATAGACTCAAATAACGAAACGGAAACAAAAAAGCCCGGTGGCGTATGGAGACGCCACCGAGCTTTCAGCAAGAATCAGTAACAGAGGTGTCAGTCTCTGCGGTTGCTTGTCGAAGCGATTCGGACTCGATCCTTGACATGTTGGGCGTTGTTACGTCTCTGGCATTTCTTGCAGATACGATGACAACGATCTGTCCACATTTGCTTACCGCAGCGCAGACAGCGCAACCACTTCTTTGTTTCGTTAGCCTCTTGAACGGTCATGTAGACCTCCTACCGGGACAGCATGAAAAAACTGTAAAACCAATTTGAGACTTGGGTAGGGCTGGGGTGATTCGCCGGGTTACAGGTAGGGGTTTGCCATTGCCATCCATCTGAGGCGGGAGATATTAGCACCCGTAAATTGGGCTGTCAATAGACTTATCCCCAATAACTTGTATGTGGCCGGTTTTTCGCCGGGATTAAGGAACAGAACATGAAAGCGCTGAGATACGAATGCCGCTGAAATATTGTGTGGATTATCGCAGCCGCAGCAGTCTGTTTGCGAATCCCTGCCCTGCGGACGGGCGTCCCTCGTTCCTGACTGCGGTGCCAATGCAGGCTGTTGCTTCGACGATTTGCGGGCCCGCTCGTTGGCGGGCCTAAACAACTGTCTCCGAGGATCTGGCAGGCTCTATTCAAGTCCGAGACGAGAGCGAATCTCGGCCTGAATCTCGTCTGGTTTTTTCTGACCGTCCACCATGATGGCGAGTTCTTTACGAGCGAAGACCTCGAGGATCGGTCTGGTCTTTTCATGGTAATCCTGCATACGCTGTCGCGCTGCGGATTCTTCGTCATCCGGGCGCCGCACCAACCTGCCGCCGCAGACGTCACATTTGTCCTCGACTTTTGAGCGGTGCTCGATGAGATTGTAGTCGAGGCCGCAGCTATCACAGAGCCTTCGGGCGTCGATACGTCTGAGGATTTCGTCATCGGGGACTTCTATGTGGACAATCGCGTCGACGTCGTAGCTTTCCAGGAAGAATTCCGCCTGAGGGTGATTCCGTGGGAAGCCGTCGAGGATGAACCCGTAATTCCAGTCATGGATATCGAGTCGATCACGGACGATCTCCTCAACGATATCGTCTGATACCAGCTTGCCCTCGTCGATTATCCTCCTCACACGGGCTCCCAGCTTGGTGTGCATCTGAATATTCCAGCGAAAGATGTCGCCGACGCTGATGTGAACCAGGTCATAATCATCCATGAGCATCTTTGCCTGCGTGCTCTTACCACTGCCCTGGATGCCCATAAATATGTACTTGTGCATGATTCTTGTGTGTGATCTGTCAGATTCTGCGCCTCACCGAAGGGCGCTTCCCATGAAGCGGGAGGTATATAAAACAAAGCTGCGAACATCCACCAGCAATGGGCTTTTGTTTCAGATTTCAGGTTGTTTTTGATGATAGCCGCAAAGCTTCACGCAAAGTGCTTTAAAACAGCGCCAAATTGCTTCGCGCTTATAAACCGCTCCTCGGGCTTCTTAGCCATAGCAGTGGCTATAGCCAGAACGAAATCGTCCGAGAGACCGGTATTGAACTCTGTCGGATTCGGCGCCGGGTCGCCGAGCGTCTTCTGCATGATCTCACGCGCGGTCTCACCGACGAAAGGAGGACGCCCGGTTACCGCGTGGTAGAGAGTGGCGCCGAGCGCGTAGATGTCGACGCGGTGGTCGAGTTTCTTTTCGGTTCGGATCTGCTCCGGGGCGAGGTAGCCCGGCTTGCCAACCCGCTGATGCTGTCCGGTCAACTGGCTGCCGGGATCGCTGATGCTCTTGGCAAGGCCCAGGTCGGTCAGGATGGGAACACTTTTCTGACTGATCTTGATGAGGTGGGGTCGAAAATCCCGGATGATGATGTCGCGTTCGTGCGCGTGGTAAAGCCCATCTGCGATGGGCCAGACAAAGGCCGCGGCCTCCTTCTGAGTCAGCTTGCCTTTCTGATGAATCATGCTCATCAGTGACTGGCCGGCTATGAATTGAATCACGATGAACGGCTTGCCCTCAAACGCGCCAAGATCGTAAATCGCCGCAATGTTCGGATGATCGATCTCCTTACCAACTTTGGCTTGCCGGATATACCGCAGGACCGCGTCTTCACCTTTGGCCGCCTCACGCGTCATGATCTTCAGCGCCACCGGATGATCGGTCTCGATATGCTGCGCTCTATAAATGGCTCCAATAGAGCTGATGGATAGCAGCCCGAACACGTGGTAATCGCCGAAGTCTTTACCGACGAGCTCGATGCATTCCGTGCATCCGGGGCAGTGTAGTTTGGCTTCCAGCGTCTTGCATTGGCCGCTGTCCATCTCGTCCTGATAGATCGGCTTCGTGCAGTTTGGGCAACGGTTGACAAAATGTCGTTTTGAAGGTGGCGCCGGTCTTTTCCGCGGTTCGCTGATGGTTGGCACACCGGCTTCGATAGCCGGGTGCGTACCCTTCTTCGCCGCTTCCTTTTTCTCCTGTTCTGGCCGAATCCGTTCCAGTGCCGGTGAAGATCCCTGAGCCACTGTTTTCGGCTTGATGGTTTCAGGCACATCCTTCGGTTCGGCAATCGTTTTGGCTTCTGGCGAAGCATTTGGAATTCTCTGCTGCCTCAGTGGCTCGAGGAGCTGTATCAGAGCCGAATCCTTCCGGCCGCTTTTCTCTGCTTCGAACTGCCTGTCTTTGCTTCCTTTCTCCTCCGCTTCAGGAACCAGGATTAGCTTGGTGGGTATTTCCTTCGCTGCCTCCTCATCAATGGCAAAAACGAATTTGATAGAGCCTGTTCGCACCTCGTCGCCCGATTTCAGGACACAAGTTTCCGTGCGTTTGTCATTGACAAAAGTTCCGTTGCTCGAGCCCTGGTCGAGCAACATGTACGCATTGCCTTTCCTGAAGACTTCGCAGTGATTACGCGACATGGATTGCTCCATGATCGGTATCTCCGCGTCCGGCATACGCCCGATCCGCAGCGGCTCGTCATCCGGCACAAAGAATGTCTGCCCGGATATGAACCCCTCAATGGCCATTAGCCTGGCCGGCATGAACCCCTCCGTCTGCTTGTTTCAAACATGTCGCATGAAGACACCCAACAGGTTAACGGATCCAAACAGGAGAGGCATCAGGTTTTGGCTACCGTTATCGCCTTTTCGAATATCCTCAGTAACATCAGGAGTTTGATTCAGATGGATTCACAGTGAGTCCTCTTGAATCCTGAATCCGACGAAGATTAAGTTAAGAACCATGAAGATTCTCTACGATGAAGAAAATCCCAAGGCCGCAAGCCTGCATGAGTTTCTTGCAGAGCGTGTCGATCTCGAGGGTGATGAACACGTCAACATCGTGCTCGGCGGAGATGGATTCATGTTGCGCGCTGTGCGTGAGCATTATTCACCCAATGCGGTCTTCCTCGGTATCAATTGCGGCTCGGTAGGTTTTCTATTGAACAACCTTCCTGAAGACTCTGAAGAACTCGTCTGCCGGCTTCAATCGAAGAGTTACACCATCCGGAGCTTCCCCCGCATCCGCACCCACGCGCAGAGCATCGATGGCCAGACCTGGGAAGCGGCAGCGATTAACGATATCTACCTGGAGCGCATGGTCCCCCAGGCCATTCATCTCCGAATCATGATCGATGAAATCACCGTCGTAGAAAAGATGGTCTGTGACGGCATGGTCTTCTGCACCGCACTCGGCTCAACGGCCTACAACTTCTCCGCGGCCGGCCCCGCATGTCACCCAAGTCTGAGGGTCCTCTGCGCTACCCCCATCTGCCCGCACACGCCACGACTCAGCCCGGCAGTCATTCCACTGGAATCCACTATCCAGCTTCAAGTCCTCGACCCACTCAAACGCCGCGCCCAGGCCGTCGCCGACGGTATCGTCTTCCCGAATGTCTCACACCTGACCATCACCCTCGATCCGAGCGAGGTGAAACTGGCGTACTTTGAGGACCACGATTACA
>JASLXP010000185.1 GCA_030740295.1 Planctomycetota bacterium | reverse complement strand
CATCGGCGTGCTGGGCTATGCGGGCGCGGAATATCCGCCGGCCAATCTGAAGGTCGAGCGCAATATCATTCCCTACATGTGCTACACCCGCGCCAACTGGTTCGATAGAGACGTCAAACGCAGGGACCTGAAGTCCACTGATGCCTGGGCCGACCGTGTCGATCAGATCGGGGTGTATGAATACCTCTACGGGTCAGGGTTCAGTATTCCGCGGATATACAATCGATACCTGGCCGAGTTTCTGCAGCATGTTGCGCGCAAAGGCGGCGGGGGTTTCTACGCCGAGATCTATTCCAACCACGGCCTCGACGGCCCCAAGGCATGGGTGACGGATAAACTGCTTTGGAACCCCTTCCAGGATGTCGATGCGCTGCAAGACAAGTGGTGCGATGCACTCTTTGAAGAGGCAGCCAGGCCGATGAGGCGATACTTCGAGCGACTGGCAAAGACGCGGATACGAAACGGGAAGAGACGAACAAAGGACCCACACGGGAAGTTTCATTTCTTCCGGAAGGATCGGCAGCTCGAGCTGTTTCTGCCAAAAAATCTCGACCCGCTGTGGGACGACCTCGCAGCCGCGAGGAAGCTGGCGCGTTCCAGAATCGTGAAGGACCGGATCAACTATTTCGCAAGCACCTTCAAGATTACTGACTCGATTGTCCGACAATATCACGCCTACAAAAAAGCGAACGAGCTCTTCAATGATCACGCTTCTTCCGCGGAGTTACTCGCGGCATTGATTCATGGCGACCGAAGCGCTCCCAAGGTTGACGCAAAGGCGTACATTGCAGAACTGCAGAAGGGCGACCCGACGAAATTCCTCGGCGGAGTCGAGGTCAGCCTCTCGACCGAGTTGGGGCGAAGTGTTGTTGTCGACCTTGCAGGAAACGAAACGTATCGGTTGCTCAAACAGGGCGAGCGCAGTGCCGACAAACTGATCAAAGCGGCCCAGGACAAATTGCTGGCCGCTGCTCCGTCAGGGGCTATGGATGACGAAATCGCACGCCGTCGGATGGATGCACTGTCAGCGGCGGCTGGCCGCATCGCAGTCGCCCATCGAGTGAAGACGAAACCGACCATCGATGGCAAGCCCGACGAAGGAGATTGGAAGTGGAACGAGCATCACCCCTGGTTTGCCTGGAAATCCGGAGTACCAAGCGACACTCGGACAAGCTTCGCATTCCTCTATGACGATGACTTCCTGTATGTCGCATTGCGATGCCCGCAGAACGACCTGAGCAAGATGAAGCGCTGTGAAGGCTACGGCGCGTCAGCATGGAAATACGCGAGCGTCGAGATGCATATCAATCCCGACGAACGCGATGCGGATAAGGAACTGGTGAAGATGTTCCAAACCATCCCGGCTTACGGCGGCGGCCTGTGGGAGCGCGTCCAGCGGGCCACGGAGAAATACGCCATCACAGACAACGGGAAAGACCTGTACCAGATCGAGTTTGCATTGAGTTTCAAGAAACTACGGATGAACCCGACGGAGTTTCCGTACCTCAGGGTCAACTTCATACGAAACATCAAAGGCGGCGGCCACAGCGGCCTCGGCTGGTTCCCCTCATCCGGCGCGCACGCCAGTTACGCTGCCCGAGGCTGGCTCGTTTTTCATTGAATGGCTGCCGCACGAAAAAAGAATGGTCGTCGAGCTTCAGGCCAGGGCCACGGCCGGCGACAAGGCGGCTGGGAAGGAACTGAAAAGGAAACGGAAATACATCACATGGCTGAAGGAACAAGTTGTGTTTACGCGTGACCGTATGAAGCTGCACCAATAGCGCGCGGAAGGCTTCCAGTAAACCAAGCCGACCTTGAGGCTGAAGAGCTGCGATGGAGCTGCTCGTCCCCTTGACAATTCTTCCGCCACCTTTAATCATGACCGAGCGGCGCAGTTTCTGATTCCTATCCATGGCTTCAGCCCCGGCAAAAACTCTGGTCATGCTCTGTCCGAATGAAGACTGTGGACAGAAGTACAGGATCAAGAGCACGCTGGCCGGCCAGAAAGTCAAATGCTCCCGATGCGGCGAAAAGTTCGTCATCGGCGGCAAAGCGGCGCCCAAAGACGACGCGCTCGAGCCCGCGACTGTTCCCCTCAAACCGATTGAATCTGCTCAAGGGCCGCGGCAGGCGGTCAGAGAGGACACCAAAGCGAAACCTGCCGAGACTGAAACTGCTGAAACAGAGGCCGAAGCAGAATCTTCTCAGGCAGAAGCTGACACAGAAACTGCAGAGACAGAAACAGCCGAACAGGAGATTCCGGCCGCAAAGGAGCCCGCCCGGCCACGGGCCGCAACCATGACTCAGGAGAAGGCGGAGGGCGCGCCCAAAGTCACTCGGTTCGTTTTTCCTGCATTGGCCGTCCTCGTTTCCGCTGGGGTTGTCTGGTCTGCGGTTAAATCCATTAAGGAATCTAAGGCTCACGCGGCCGCCGTCCAGACATCGAGCGTTTACAAGAAGAAGCAGGCCCTGGCGAAATCGTTCCAGAAACAGGCCGAAGAACCTGAGCCTGCGGATTCTGGGGATACAGAACCGACTGCGGCCATAGATATTTCACTTGCAACGGTAAAATCCGAACAGGCCCTGATTCAGAGAGAGGGTGCGGAGCCGTTCCTGGTCCGGAGAGGACAGCCGGTGGTAGTATGGGGTGATGAAGAGACGGGCCAACGAGTGGAGGTCTTCTTGCCAGAGCAAAGGGTGAGCGGCCAGATCGATGCTGCAGATCTGCAGAAAGCTGATGGTGAAATCTCAGTGAACGACCTGCTCGGATTCGTGAAGCATCCGGAAGAGGCGTCAGGCGCAATCCACTCCCTGACATTCCGAGCGGACGGCGGGCTCGTCACCGCTCTTGCCACTGAAAGTCATGGCCAGGTGTTGGAGGTTCCCTCTGGGCGGGTGGTTCGAAATCTTGATTCTTCCGCCAGTTCCGCGGCGTTTATGCCGGACGGCAGCCTGCTCATTGCCTCCAGGCTTGGTGGCAAAGTATGGGACGGCCAGACAACCGCCACGCTTGCAAGACTGAAAGATTCGAAGGGCTCGCTGCTGCCTCTGAAGCAAGCTGCACATGCGCTTGAATTCTCGACCGCGGGGCTGAAGCTTTGGGATATTCAGCAGGCAAAGATCCTGAAGTCGAATGCATCATCATGCGAGTTTGTGAGGATCTCCAAGGATGGAGCAAACGGCGTCTTGATATCGTCTACTGGAGACGTCACCCTCTTTTCTCTGCCGGGATTGAAGGTTGAGAAAACCCAAACTCTCTTTGCCACGCCGGCGGATTTTGACTACAGCTTTGACACACAGACTTTTGCGGTCGCCTCGGCAGGGCAGCCCCATGTAACAATCGGTCAGGTGGGTTCGGAGGACTCGTCACGTGCTATCGATGTGCATCGTGAGGTGACCGGCATCCGCTTCCTCTCCCGCGGACGATACCTGGCAGTGGCCACCAAAGGTTCAAGAGCCATTCAAGTATTCGACCTGCAGAAGAACAGAATTGCCCTCGTGGGCGTCCCCGAGAACAGCCCGATCAGCGCGATGGAGATCGGCCCCGATGGACTGACTGCCGCGCTCGGACACGCAAACGGAAAGGTCAGATTCTTAAAACTTGACGAGGACGAACTGACCCCGGCGTTTGCCCAATACGACCGGGAATTCCTCGAACCGATTCGGCGAAAAGAGAAGGCCATCTACTCCCGTTTCCGCAACGCCCTCTTGAATCGCCAGAAAGATCAAGCGGCACAATACGTCGCTGAATTGAAGGCAAAGTTCCCGGATGGCGAATACGCGGCCCGTGCAGAGAAAGATCTCGAAAAGCCACCAGCGACGGCCGGCACACAGACCGGCCCGAAGACCACCCCGTCCACACTCAAGATGCCGGACAATCCAAGAACCCTCTACAACTTCTTCTATGGCTTTCTGGTGAACAAGAAGAAGAAAGAGGCTATGCAGTATTACGACCATCTGCTGAAAACTTATCCCGACAGCGAGTTCGCCGAAAAGGCCAAAGAGCAACTGGAGATTTACAGGCTCAAGAACCAATGAGTGATCAGGAAAGCAATACAGTCGGAGACCATCCTGAGGAACTGCCAGTCGCAGAGATCCTCGAAGAGGTCGAAAGCGATGCAACAGGGGAGGCCCCCCGGCTGTTGGAGGGCACGGAATGCGTCGAGGTCCAGGACGACGAGGACAGCACGCATTTCCTCCTACGCAATCGGAATGAAGGCGCGTACGTGCGAATCGATGAGCGGGAGTATTTCCTCTGGCAGCAGATGGATGGACACACCACGTTGGGAGAGCTTGTAGAAAGTTATTTCGACCAGTATCACGCACTGGGCTATGACCGAGTCGGCAAATTCCTTCATAAACTGATCGACCACGGGTTCCTTGATTTGGAATCGGTCGCGCTCTGGCACAGCGAAAACCGGCTCGCAGACGATGAAGCGAAACCAGAAGGAATCAGCTCATGGCTTCAGCGTCTGGCCTTCCAGCCTGTGGGGCCGAATTTCGGCGACCGCTTTTTCAAAGTGCTTGACGATCTGGGGTTTGGATTTCTTGGCCAGACCATCGCGCTCCGCTGCATGGCCGCGGGCGGCATCCTCGGCCTTCTACTCTTCGCCTTCACACTGAGCGCCCACGGATCGGAACACCTCTACCAGGCATTCAAGCCGGCCGGCTATTTCAGCCTGGCTTTCGTTGGGGTCTATGGCTGGTTGATTATTGGATCGGTGGTGCATGAGTTTGCGAGAGCGGCCGCGCTCAAGGCCAACAACTGTAAGGTCGTAAAATCCGGCATCGCTTTCCACATGGGGGTGCCGGGGGTTTACGTGGATACCCGCGACTGTCTCGCCCGCCCCCGCGCGCAGAGGCGGCGTGTGATCCTTTCAGGCATCTGGGCGGAGATGTTTCTCTTCGGTCTGTGCGGCATTGCCAGCGGGATGCTCGGGTCCGCCATCTGGCAGCAGCTCATGTCACTCGGCACCGTGATCATTGGCCTCCGCCTCATTTATCATGCTTGCCCGTTCGTGGATTCACCCGCCTATGAAGCGGTTGTCGAGTCCTGTGATCTGCCTCAACTGCGCAGGGCAGCGCTCAGGTTTCTCCGGCCAGATTACTGGCTTCACGTCTGGCACAAAGAGGAGTGGGAGAAAAGGGAACAGGTCTTCTTCGTCTTCGGGATCTGGAGTCTGGTCTGGGGAGCGGTGGTCGCACAAGTGGCCGCGTTCCTGCTGAATTCACAACTGTCGAAAACAATCATCCAACTGGCGGACAAGGCATTTGGTGACGCGAACGCAATGTCCGCAGATGAGACGGTCGCATTGTTCATGATCCTGATCGTGCTGCTCCCCCTCCTTGGGTTTCTTGTGGCAGGAGGCAGCTACATTGTTTCTTCACTGGTGGATGCGCTGAACCGATCGAGCATCTGGCGAACTCCATCCCAGGCCGTTCGGTGGGTAGTTGTAGTCGGTCTCTGCGCGGGCCTCCTGCACAGACTGACTGCGGGAAGCACCAGCCACATGTTCATCAGGATGTTGCTTGTGATGTGCGGCGTCTATCTGGCCGATCGGCTGATGTTCGCCACCAAAGATGAGTTAAACGACGTTCTGGCCGGCAGCCTGGGCCGAGGGCACACCTGCGCGGCCGCCGGCGCCGCGCTTTCCCTCACTGGAATTCTCTTGCAGGGCGCAGACATTGTCGCCTGGACTTTCCTATTGCCTGTCGGATTCGTCGCCAGCCTCCTGGGAATCCTCTTCACCGCAGGCGTGATGATACGTCTGAAATCAACCCGGTTCGCCGGTCTCTGGTACCTCGTCCTGCTGTCGCTGATATTGCAGACCGTGTTTACCTTCGTGCTGGTAAAAACCGCAGACGCAGGAGGCGTCTTCAGCAGCATTCTGATCGCAGCCTGCTGTGCGACCCTGTTGGCAAGCAGAGGCTGGTGGCTGATGGTGAAGGCGCAAGACCTCCACATACCCCACCTTGATACTGAGGGCAGTGACAATGAAAAACAGCAACTGGGAGAAGCCACCGGCTACGTCGTTACATCGCTGGTTAGAAACCTGCAGCCATTCGCCGATTCCGACAGCATCAAAAAGCAGATCGAACGGATGGTGGCCGCTTCTTCCGATGAGCTAAGGCTGGTCCATTCTGAGCAAGATGAGGCTGCGACCTTTACATGTGAAATCCGTGAGGATGCAGATCTGCCGAGAGCGGCGGAATCCGTTGGATCGGCTCTGGCCTCCGTCTTGGATGAAGAAAAAGAAACAGTTGGGCTCAACGCGGCCACCAGGCTGTTGGACGCAATCCAGTCCCATCTGCCCTGGTCGGAGAGACAGCTTGTGAAAGATTGCCTCTTCGCGAGGACCAGGTGGGAAAAACTGTTTGCAGTGAACGAGAACATCACACATGCGGACCGGCTGACAACTCTCAAGAACAGCTTTCTCTTCAACAGATTTGATCCGGACGAACTGGCAACGATCGCATCGCTTGTCGGCAGCAGTACGTTTGAGCCAGGCACGAACATCATAAAACAGGATGAACCGGGGGATGAGGCTTACATCATCCAGCAGGGCGTCGTTGACGTACTCGTGGAAGACGAGCTCGGCCAGACTCACTCGGTCGCACATCTGAGCGCTGGCGATTTCTTTGGAGAACTCGCGCTCCTCGAAGACGCGCCCCGGTCGGCCACCGTCAAGGCGGTCGATCACGTGGATGTGTTGATCCTGGATCGCCCCGTTTTCGATCGGTTTGTGGAAAGCTTCGGTGAGGCACGCGACAAGCTTGCCAACGCCATCCGGGCCCTCAGGCTGATTCACGAGATTCCTCTGTTCGATGATTTCTCACAGGAAGAGGTCGCCACGGTCGCCACCCAGTTTCAGGTCGAGTCGTTCAAATCAGGCGAAGAGGTGATCGGATTCGGCGAGATGGGCGACAAGTTTTACGTCATCCAGAGCGGCCAGGCTGATGTCCTGCTGCCGGATAGCGACGAGCCAATCCGGAACCTCAAGACCCGGGATTTCTTCGGAGAGATCGCACTGCTCGAAGATGTCCCACGCACAGCGAGTATCCGCGCCACGGAGGACATGACAGCGCTGTCTCTGGGCAAAGGGGATTTTCTGCAGCTCGTAGGCGGCAATCCATTCGCGCGCAAGCGGCTGAGCTCCATCTCGCGACAGCGCACGCATGAACTGATGGAGGCCCTGTGATGAAGAAGTTCAGCGTTAAGAAAATCATGCCGATTGTGAGCGTGATCGTAAGTGCGCTCATATACAACGTCATCCGAAACGCATCCGGCACGATGACCGTTTCCGTGCAATCGAAATCGCTCGCAGCCATCGATACCGGTCTCTACAAACTGGTGACTGACAACGAGACCGATGCAGATCCGTTGCCGAGCGATCAGGATGAGTTTGCAGAGTTTCTCGAGGTCAGCTTCGAGAGCGGCGTTACCCACGAAGGGAACGATGTCTGGGGCACCAAACTTGTCTATCACCATCCAGTTCGATCCTATTACGCAGTAGGAAGCGCAGGGCCGGACAAGCAATTCGGTACCGATGATGACATCTACCTTGGCCGCAGCGGGGAATCCCGGGGAATGACCCATGATCTCCAGAAGATCATGAAACAGATCGAAACCGTTGTGGCGCAGGAGAAGAAAGACAATGCCTTCGCAACGGCAACCAAAGCCGCTATTGAAACTCTGACTCAGACAACAGAACAGCCTGCCAGCCCGGAAAACGTAGAGGATTCTGCACCGGACACGCTTTCCCTTAAACAAGCCGTTATGGTTTTCGACGGCGATAAGGATGTGAAACGCCTCGTCACCGACCTGCTCGCCTCTTCCGCATCCCAAGATGGGGATGTCTCCGTCATCGCCCTCCTTGGCGTCGGCAGCACCAACTCAGGCCCGGCCGAGACGCAGCCGCCCGCGCGCAGGGCGCACATCAAGATGACCCTCGAGAGGCTGAATGCGGAAATCGCTTCTTACAACCAGTTTCAACAAACCTTCGAGCGGCTCCTGAAGCAGTCTGATTATGAAACACTGCGACCCAGGCTGACAGTTGCCGCGGCACGGATGGATGATGGCCTCGTCGGCACCTACGTCAAAGGATTGGCTCAGGATATGGACGCGGTAGATGGGATGCTCGATCGCTTTCTCCAGAGCATACAAAAGAAGAAGGGCAACTCGATTGTCTTTGGTGCCAAGCGTGGAAAAGTCAAGGATGTCGTGGACACCATGATCGTGCTCGACGCCGGTGACAAGGAATCGATCATTGATAGAAAAGATCTGCAGCCCAGGTGGATCCTCGATAACAGCGCCCTGGGCGAACTTGCTGCCAGGGACGACCTTTATGGTCTCGGCGTGATGTTGATGCACCGGGACCGACATACGGAAGCCGAAGGACTTTTTCAAAAGTTAGGCGAGTGGCATCCGGGCAGAGAACGGCAGGCAAGCTGGAAGAAGATCCGAAAGGAAGCTGAAGCTTCGCAAAACCTGGAAGAGATAAAGCTGGCGATCGAAAGTGGTGCCAGCTCACGTGCGATGACGATGCTCGCAAAGGCAAAAAATCAATACGCGAATACAGACATCCTGAGGCTGTCCGAGGACCAGATTGCCCAATGGGAAAAATCAGCCACTCAGTCCATCGGTGCAAAAAACAAGAAAATTGAGGAAGCCCTGCAGAAGGTGGCCACCGTTGACGAAGGCATCCGTACGAAACTGAATACCTGGCACAAAGATCGGACCGATAAGGTCGAGGCCCTGTACGAGCAGGAGATGGGAGATAAGGAAGAGCAGCTCACGCAGATGAAGCTGGCCAAGAAGAAAGGTTCAAAAGAAGTCACCTCGACTCAGATTACCAAATTGCAGCGCGAGATTCGGAAGTTTAAGCAAAGGCGTGTTGACCGGATGTCTGAGCTGGCCACTCGCGCCAGAAACCTCCAGCGTGACCACAGAAATGCCTACCTGAGGTTGCGAAGAAAAATCGGCGAAGGGGAAGAGTTCACTGACCAGCAGGTAATAGGCAGGCTCGATGTTCTTGCGAGCCCGGGCCAGGACCAGACGGCCGATATCGAACGCAGACTGAAGCCTTCCTCGATTCAGCAGACGCGACATTACGTGATCGAATATAACTGCACCAGGGAGCAGGTGGTGGCTTTGGGCGTCCGCCTGGATG
>JASLXP010000184.1 GCA_030740295.1 Planctomycetota bacterium | reverse complement strand
GGCAAGCTGGCAAGGGGTCTTTCTGTCCACTCGAATAGTAACTTTTTTATTCCAATCTTGGCCCCCTCGGCGTCGACGAGGAAACACCTTTGGGATACAGAACTTGTATCGAATTATCGATCCACATGAGATGAGTTCTGTAACTAAAGCCTTTCCCTTGCAGATTCGATAGTAGCCGGCTCAATGGGTCCGACGCTTCGGACAATCTGGTCGCTGCCGGGAATTGCCATGTGAGTGCGGGTGATGATGATGTACTTTTCCAAATCGGGATCCCAGAAGCCGTGGTTGAACGTATCGGCGATACCGCGCTGGAGCCTGATCGGGCTCTCCGGTGTGTCCTGCCAGTTCTTGCGGTCCGGCGACACGGCAAAGTGCAGCCCTCGCGCATGATGAGGGTGGACCTGTGGTGTCGTGTCCGCGTTCTTTGCATAGGGCAGCTTGAAGCGGCGCTGCGGGTCGGGATCGAGAAATAGGTTTGAAGCAACCCACTATTTCGAAGGAATCTTCTGCGACGGCACAAAGAATCTCTCCGGCGTGAGCGACAGCCAGGGGATCAGTCCTCTCACGGGATTGAAGCTGACTTCATCGTGTAGGCGGCCGTGGGTGAAATGCAGGATCTGGCCCTTTAGATCCGATGTAACGGGAAAACTCATTCTACCCCAACGAGCCTTGTGGGCTCTGCCGTCGTAGATGGATTTGATGACGCTTCCGTCCGCTCGTCGGACTGATGCGCCCTGGGCGTCGTATCCGAAGGCTACGTCGATGATGGCATCTTTCGCGTCCGGTTGGGTCTGAAAGTAGAAGGCTTTCATCCGCCGAGAGGTTAGCAGGCGCCAATGGAAGACTTCCTTCTTGAGATCGCTCACCGGCATGACCACGTAAGGACGGTCGGACCTGGTGGTGACCCAGATGGTGTAATCGCCGGTCTTGCCGTCTGAAGGCACTTTCAGTTCGCCGCCTTTTTCTCCGAGTTTCGTGCGGACGGCTTCGGCACCGCTGGCATGGACAATCCGCGCGCTGGCATCTTTGCCGAAAGCTCCATTCAGGGTGATAGTGAAATCCCTGTCTCGATCTTCGTGAACAACGACGATGGGCAGTCCATTGTGTTTCTTCAGCATCGACTTTGCCGGTTCGAATTTTTGCGGCGTAATCCACATCCAGATCTTGCCTGCCGCCCACCAACTGATGCCGTAGTCAGGGACGATGGGCTCCTTCGCTGCTGCAAGCTCGCCAAGGAAATAGGGAATGACCTGCGTGAAGTAGCCGCCGTGCAAAGTGAGCGAAGCTGTGAAATGTCCATCATAAAAATGACCCCGCTCAAGGAACTGGTCTCCGAGGACAAGGTTCATCTCCGCCAGTCCCCTGGCCAGGTATTCGGGTTTTCCGAATCTCCGGTAGCCTTCGGACAGCACATCCCAGTAAGGGTCGCCGCCGCTGCCGAAGAAACCACTGACCGCCAGGAAGTCGCACAGGCGTTCCATTACTTTGACTGCCTCAGGATCGCGTGTGAGTGACAGATACCGAATAAGCCACGGAGCATACGACGCCCAGCCTTCAAAGTAACCGATGTACGGTTCGTCCTTGTGCTGGCTTCCGAGCATCACCCGGCCATAGCCCTGGATGCGTGGCAGCAGACGAGGGTCCCAGGTCGATTCGTAAAGGAAGGTCAGGCTCGACAGCGGCCCTGCGCCGTCGCGTCCGGGATTAAGATTGGGTTCGATGCGTGCGACAGAATCCGCGGTCTCTTGCGCCACGTCCACCGCCCTCCGGTAACCCGTCAGATAGTAATTGTAGAAGAGGTAATCGTTGAGGTTGTTGTAATCGTAGAGGCGCCCGCCGGAGTGCCAGTGAACGAGGCCCTTGTAATCACAGAGCGCGCCCGGGATCTTATGGTTCGGGTAACCTTTGGCTTCGTATTCGGGGGTAGAGTAATGGCAGATGTCTACATCCATCAGATGCATGGCATGCCGACGGGCGGCCGTGAGGTATTTCGATTGGCCCGACCTCAAGTATTGCAGCCAGTAGGTGCGCGGATTGCCGTGATGATGATTGGCCCAGGTGCGATTGACGGGGGCACGCCTCTCCCAGACGTTCCACCGGCTGTGGCGATCACCAAAATTCCACATGCCGTAATCATGCAGATACTCGGTCATGCGCTGGAGGTAATCGAAGTGCGCGGAAAGGGCAGTCTCGATTTCCGGGAAGCGTTCAGTATCGACCGGATGAATGCGTCCGAGGACGCCCGTATCGGCAATCCATTTCGGGGCCGGCAGGCAGGCGATGTCTTCGTTGAGTGCGGCGACATCCTCGCTTAAGTCTGCGCCGGGCTTGTGGAAATGCCAGACCATCTCATGGGTCTTGGCGATGCCGAGGGCCTCATCGGAATGGTTCTTGAGCACATTGGTGATGTAATGGAACTCGTCCCTTCCTTTGGGGAAGCTCGCATAGTCGGCTGGCATCGAAAAATCGAGCAGTTCCCCTTCGTGCGCGAACCAGAGCATGTGGATATCCCGCGCGGTGACCTTCTCCCTGGGATGGCGAATGGGACCGGGATGCTTCGGCCAGAAGTGGACCCTCAAATTGCGGCCATCGATTTCCAACTCCTTCGGAAACTGCTGCCACATGTCACGAACCGCTACGGTGACTCCCCCGGCGCCGGCCCAGCCGCTGCTTCGCCTGCCGGCAGCGATGACTTTTTCTCCTTTGAATCGAGAGGTAGCGACCCTGAATCGATCGTGTGATTCCTGGACGAGCCACGCACGCGAGCTTTCGGTGAAGACGCGGCCGTTATCCGTCCCGAACGCCTTGTCGCCCGCACGAGTAAGCCGTGATTCGAGGGAGATATTCCGATAGCGAATCTTCTTCGTGCTTTCGGTAATGATGAAGGTATGAAAGACACGCAGGTGGGCCTGGCCCGCGTATGCGTAAATGCGAACCACATACTGGCCGACCTTCCGGCCACGATTGGCGAACCAGCCCTTCGCGGCAATCACCGCGCGGAACGGCCCGGACTCCTCGATGGTGACGGTCGAATCCTTATCGGCCGCGGCCTCATAGAGGTTGCCAAACTCATCGGCCAGTGTGATGCGACTGCCGCTAATCAATTCCTTCCCATTCAGCGTGGCGCTTTCGAGAAATGAAAAGCCGCTTTCCCGAAGGCTGAACTGCAATGGGCCCGTGCTGACATGAATGAGCCCCGCCTCACGTGTCATCGAGAGCGTTGTCTGTGGTTGTGCCCGTTTTACTTCCGGTCCGTATTCGAGCTGATAGGTCGTGATCTCTTCCTTCCGGACGCGGCCCGGGAAATCCAGCAGCATCCACTTCACATATCCTCTCGGCGACCAGCGGGCGGTGACCTTCGCCTGCAGCGGCATCTCCGTCTTGCCATCATCATTCATGAGCCGGACATGATTGGCGGTCATGGCAACACCCCGCGGAAGAGGTACGCCGCATGTCAACAGCCGCTCGCCATGCGCAACGGCATTGGGCTGAACGAGGATGGGGATCTTCCCGGACGGCGGAGGCTTCTTCGCGCCGTGAACGAGCGGGACTATCTGAAAAGCGCTCTTGCTCGTGCCGATGACTTTTTCCTCACGGACAACGTCCGTGACAAGGTTGTATCTGCCCGGATTCAGGCCGCGGATGTCGAGCAGGAATGCCAGCAGCGAGCCATGCTGCGGCGTCTTGATCTGAGTTTCATACAGATAGCCTTCATCGTTTGAGAGGGTCATCCTGATGCCTGCGTCCTTTGGCAGGATTTCGCTGGCTTTCAGATGTCCCTGCGCGGTCAGGTCGAGCGCGTCATAGATCTTTCTGTCCATCAACAGCGACATGCCCACCCGGGTAACCGGGGGCTTTTCGATTCTGCCGAGCCAGAGTTGTCCGTAGGTCTTGGGAGTGCCCCATTTGCCGTTCCAACTCACAAGCTGGCCATCGATGACGACGCCGACGTTGATCCCGATCACTCTCGTCTGAGGGCTGAAGTTATTGCCAAAGCAGGCCAGCGGGATGGTGTAATTAACACCCCACCTTTCTTTTTCATGGATGCCGGTCGTGGTCCAGTCGGCGTTCCATTTCGCGTTGTCCTGATGGCCGTCGTAGCGGAGCCCAAGAGGATTCGCACAGAGCTGGTACTTTTGCTCGCCCTTGCCGCTCGGGTCGATGAAAAGCTCGATGAGATCTTTCTTGTATTCATCGCCGCCCTTCGGTTGATGAAATTCCGCGCCGCGCTTTTTCACGCGCACCCAGACGTACAGGTTGTCTTCATCGTACGCGGCCTGCCACCAGGCGGTCATATCCTCGATGTTCCCCTGGAATGGCTTTTCGATCGGGTTGCGCTTGGCCTTGGTCAATGCCTCTTTGCTCTCAACGGCGAGGGTCTCATATGCTGGCGCAATGACACTCGGGAGCCATTCAGACCAGACGAGCCGGTTGCCTGTTTTTTCAGGCAGGTGTTTGTCTACATGTTCGTAGGGGGTTGTGAAGGGCTGGCCAATTGCGCCGTTCAGGATCAGACAGAGTGAGAGTGTGTTTTTGAGATTCATGGGATCGACTTTCAGGTGAGAATGCGACTCGACTCTCGTCGCTCGTTTCGTCCGCAGGATCGTCGGGGCCCTCGGTACGGAGGAGGTGGTTACGGACACAAACGGTCTTTCCGCCAGGCGGAGTTTGCGGGCGTTGACCTGACAGGGAAAGTGCGGATTGTGGCGGATCAAAAAAGGACAGGCCTGAGACCTGTCCTTTCATTGGTTACTGTTCTCTCAGTTTTGCTTACAGATTCCCATCGATTGCCGCGGAGTAACGACTCTTTGGCTGCGCGCCTACAAGGTTTTCGACCATCTCTCCATTCTTGAAGACCAGCACTGCCGGAATCGATGTAATACCGTATTGAACGGCAACGTCGCGAGCTTCGTCTACATTCAATTTACCAATCACAGCTCGGCCTTCGTATTCATCAGCGAGTTCCGCGATGGTCGGCCCAAGCGCTTTGCACGGACCGCACCAGGGGGCCCAGAAATCGACGACGGCCGGCTTGTCTGTTTTCAGAACAGATTCTTCAAAGTTTTCAGTAGTGATCTCTAAAACTCCTTCTGCCATCTAGTCCTCCTTTCATTGATCTATGGTGGCTGGAATGAGTCGTATCAGCCTGAGATTTATAACAAACTTTTGAATGCGGCCAAGTGAGGTCACATCCCCTCAGGGGGTGCCTTGAACGATATCTGAGTAAATCTGGCCTTCACACAGGCATTCAAAGTGCCTAAGACGTAGCTGAACGGCACGTCGGGACCGCCATCAATCACCACTGGTATGCTCGAGAGCTCCTGACCCAGCCGGACAAGTTTGTCTTCAAGGTCCTGAATGTCGGGACAACTGTACTGCTCAAAATAAATATCGACCACGGTATTCTCGTCCGTCGAAGCGACTTTGTTCTTTTCGAGCCGGATCTTCACTTCGGGCGGGGTAATATCAGGATTGTCCTGCTCCTGGGGCATCCCTACGCCGCGGTCTTTGGGAAGGTATGAATTGAGGATGCCTTCCGGGATTTTGATCTGCATCCCGACCATGAAGAAAATCAGCATCTGAAAGGTGACATCAATCATTGGTGTCATCTGCATTTCAGACATTTTCTCTTCGGCCCCACCGGCACTTGCTTTATCGGCCATGCTGTTCTCCTATTGCTCCTTCTTTGCAGCACCGAACGACAATTTCCAGATTTTTTCTCTCATCAGCATATCCATCAATTTCTGAATATGTTTGTAAGACACATTCTGGTCGGCTCGAATCAGCACGGGCCGGCTGGAGAAGTCGTCGTTCCCCCGAGAAAGTTTGGATTCTCGATAAATGAGCTGGGTGAGACCATCCATGTCCCGTTCATCACCACCGATGATGTACCGAACTCCACTTTTATCTTCTTTCTGAGGTAGAACGTTGATGACCAGACGGTCCGGAGGCGGGCTCTCATCCGGAGTGGCCGCATCGGCCTGAGGAAGATGGAGCTCTTTGATGTTATCGAGCTTGGCCATCTCAGAGGTGACCATAAAGAAGATGAGGAGCTGGAATGTGACGTCGATCATCGGCGTCAGATTCACTTCTGCTGCTTCTTCCGGGACAGTGCGTTTCTTCATCCGTGAACTCCTTAACTTGCCTTGAATCGCTCCATGAGCTCGGTAGCCACAGCTTCTGCCTCGAGAATAATCTTTACAACTCTGTTCTTAAGAAACATGTGGAAGGCGAGCATTGGAATGGCCACACAAAGGCCGAGAAGGGTGGTGACGAGTGCCAGAGAAATATCTCCGGCGAGCTCAGCAGGTTTTGGGGCGCCTCCCTGCCTTTTCATGGTATCGAAGGCAGCGATCATGCCCTGGACTGTTCCAATCAGCCCCATCATTGGCGCAACATTACCAATAAGACTGAGGTAGTTCACCTTTTGGTGCAGTGCTGTAGCCCCTTCCTCGAGTGCGGAATCCATCGCTTCAGTGATGGCATCATAGCCTCCGGCAATCTTTGAGAGCCCGGCCCCAATCATATTTGTCAGTAGATTCTGCTCGGCATCGCAGAGCTCGAGGGCTTCCTCATAAGCCTCTTCCTGGAAGTACCTCTCCAATTCTTCAATGATTTCAGGTGGCATGAGTTGGGAACGCCGGACCGAGAAGAAGTTCTCGAATACAAGACCAAGCCCAATGACCGATAGAGCAAGAATCAAGTATCCAACGGCACCACCAGCGGTCAGAAGATCAAGGAGGGTCATGCCACCCTCATCAGTATCGCCTCCACCGGCAGGAGCCCCCTCGTCTATTCCTTCGTCAACGCCCTCGTCTATTCCTTCGTCAACGCCCTCGTCTATTCCTTCGTCAACGCCCTCGTCAACACCCTCGTCTATCTCACCACCTTCTTCAACAGGAGGATCGCCACCGTCCTCAGCAAACACGCCAGAAGGATTCCAGCCGCCCATCAACAACAATACAAACGACAGATATGCTAGCTTGAATTTCACCTTAGATGCTCCTCAAAGTCTGCGAATCTTACGCCCACTTTCCGCTCCGCAAGAACGGAAGCGACGAAGTTTAACGAACACGACCCATAATTCAATAGCCTCAAAACCGCGTTATTGTACTTGCTGCAGGCTGACCCAGCCGCTGACAGTTTTGCCATTGACGGTCACCTGGATTCCGTACCAGCCGGCAGCCTTTTGGGTTTCATCCACCACCTGATATTTTTCTCCCTTCTTCGCGGTATGAAATACCTTTTGGTTTCCGTCATAGATTTTGGCTCCTTCAACAATGACGGTAACCATCTTCACGTCTACCTTGGCGGGTTCTTCCTTCTTTGCGGTTTCAGGCTTTCCAATCCGGACTTTGTCTTTCTGCACCCAACCATTCTGATTTCCAGGGCCAACGATATTTACCCAAGTGGCGTTGATTTTTATGAATGGATATGACTGGCCTTTCGTAATGTTGCCCTGCACCTTCTGTTTCACATAGAAAGGAGCATCTGCCAGGGCAATGGCTACTTCCTTTGGTTTCTCCACAGTGGGCACGGTTTCTTTGGGCTCAACAGCTACCTTCTGGACCGTCTTTTTTTCACCATAGGAACTTTCAAGAAGGGCCGCGTAACGTTTGGCATTTTTCGCATCTCCGGCAAGCGGAAATACCTCCACACATTTTGACACTGCATATTTGTGCTGCGTCTTATCAGAAAAATGAACGGTCGCGACGCGCTGGTAATCCCAGAGAGCTCGCAGGTACTGCTCTGTCAGTACCATAGCGTCGCCTCTTGCATTGAAAACATCCGCTTCGCCATATTTCTCTTCTCTGGCGGCCCCGATAATTTCCTCGTACCACCTCTCGGCCTCTTGCTGCTTCTTCATCTTTACTAAAGAGCTTCCTTTTCCGAGACGGCTCTGCAAAAGAATCTTCTTGTATCGGGAGCCCTTCAGTTTTTCGCCGAGCTCCTCAGTCTGAAACTGAGTTAAGAGACCCTCAAATCCTTTAAGGGCCTCCTCCTGGCCATTCGCATCGAGCTGTTGGCTCTGCGCCTTACCCAAGGCTCCTATGAGTTTGTAGATCGAGGAATAGTCCTTCTGAGCTAATTGGGTAAAAGCTTTGGATGCATCTGCTCCCTTCCCCTGCTTGAGGTAGCATTCTCCCATATGCATGAACGCAATGGGGGTGATGCGTGCTTTGGGATCTAACTTAGTGACTTGGTCGTATAACGGGATGGCCTTGTCATAACGCCCGAGCTTGTGATTGCACACAGCTTTGTTGAAGGCGATCTGTAATTTGAACCAGGATCGTGATACCGGTTTGGATTCGGCAGTAGTGAGTTTTTTGAGGGCAGCTTCGAACCGTTCCGATTCCATCAGGTTTCTGCCGGCCTGGAAATCGACGGGGGCATCTCCATACAGGATGTCAACGACACTGTCTGCAGGGTAAGCTGAGTCCAAAGTTCTGTTGTCCATGGCCCGCATGGAGAAAGAAACTTTATCATACTGATCGGATTTAATGGTGATCCGTTCCTGCAGGTTACCGTCGCGCCTGATGATGGTATCTGTTTTTGTTTGAGCCCAGAGATTGAGAGTCGACAGGGCCAGGGCGATAGTGAGTGCTTTGTTAAACATGTGTGTTATTACCTGGGTTGTGTTTATTTATCGACCTTCTTTAAGTTCTCTAACAGTGTCTCGGCCCTGTTAAGCTTGGCCCTGTCTTTTGCATATATCTTAATCAACTGCTCCACTAACCAGATAAACTTTCTTTTCAGTTCCGGCCCACCCATTTTGGGGTACATCTGGTTTGTAATTGAAATGTGTTTCAAACAGTCATCATATTTTCCCATCAAGTAATAGAGCTCGGCTATTTCATACATGGGCCTCCACCACTCAGGTGAATCGGCTTTGTAGCTGTTCTTCAGGATTGCCCAGCCAGTCAAGGCTTCCTGAAAAAGCTCATTCGCTTCCTTGGTTTTCTTTTCTGCCCTGAGTGATTTTCCTTTTTCTTTGAGACTGTCTGACAGGTAAGGCAGGACCAGGAATCGCTTAGGATCTTTAGCATTCTTGTATGAATCGGCAGCAGCCTTCAAGTGGGCGATGGCGAGTGTGTATTCTTTCTGGTGAAAATAGCTCTGGCCTGCCCTGAATTTGATATCAAGAATCTTGTCTTTGAACTGGGGATCGTTGGCGTAAGACTTGAGGAACACCCCATAA
>JASLXP010000183.1 GCA_030740295.1 Planctomycetota bacterium | reverse complement strand
TTGGACGCGGCATTCCCACGGACCAACGCGCCCTTCGGCACACCGAATGCCACCGGATGCCCGCATTGCTTTACCAGCCGTGCGCCCGCGCCATCTGGATCCCATTCATTGGTTGTCTTACCAAGCACGACCTCGGTGAGCAGCGGGCCGTCCGGCGTCTCTGCCCGCAGTTGACAGAGGGTGCTGAGATCGTCATCGGAGCCTCGAAAGCCCCGCGTGGCATACACGAGCAGCCAACGATTCCTGCTGATTTGAATGCCGTTCGGATGCGCCGGAACAACATCCTCCGCACGGGTCTCGCCAGCCGGCGATGCCTCGTAAATCAGAACGCCTCGGTGTTGGATTTTTTCGATCATGGAATTACTCCAATCCACAATAATCGTTCCAGAGATCGTCAAGGGAACGCGTTGTGGCATTCTTGAAAATCTCGTCTGAGTATTTTCTGTGGCGCATGGCCGTATTGAGCTTCTTGACGATTCCGGGGGCCTTGCCGGACTCCAGCCAGAGAAGGAATCCAGCAGCAACTCTGTACCCCTTTTTGTATCCACTTGCCTGCGCGGGCCGCGGAAACCATGACTGCGGTTTTCCCTCGAAGATCGCCCACCGAATGTAATCGGCGATACCTTCGGTGATCCACCACGGCTTGGCCGATGAATATGCCTGAATCACGTGCACCAATTCATGCACAACCATCCCCACGTCATCCGGATGCTTTTCAATCCAATGCGAGGAAACGGTAATTCTGTTGCCCGAGGTCGCCCCGACACCTTTATCTGTTTTCTTAATCCGGAATTCGAGAATTCGCGTAGCCTTGAAACCTTCCGTTGGCAGCAGATTGCTGATGCGGGGATGCCACCTCACAAGCAGCTCCTGCGTCTCGGCACCCCACTCCTGCAAGGCAGGCACTTCCGAGTGTAACTTGATCGTTACGGGTGCTTCCTCGCCGGAGGTGAGCGACAGGAATGACGAAGCAATCAGAATGAAAGCAAAGTTGCAGCGCATACCATGAAGGAACCGGTGAAAGTGATTTCGAAACAGTCTTGTTGGCGACATGGGGCATATGCATTCAGACTTCGAGTTCTGACATCTGAATGTTCGACCATCAGGGCAGCCTGTCAACATCTTCCTAACCATGAAACAACCCCTGATAGCCCTCACTCTCGCACTTTCTTCTGTGCTCGGAGATTACACCATGGCTGAAGAGAAAAAGCCTCATGCTGTGCTTGTGGTGGGAACCCTGCACTATTCGCCGGAGCTGACGATGCCGGTCTTTGCGAAAGAGCTGGAGCGTTTCGGCTTCCGCACAACTGTCGTGATGGGCAAGGGCAATCCTGAGAAGAAAACTGAGAATGTCTTACCGGGGATCGAAGCGCTGACTGATGCGGATGTCGCGATCTTTTTCATGCGATTCCTGAAACTGCCTGACAGCGAATGGCAGCACATTGAGAACTACCTGAAGGCCGGCAAGCCGGTGATCGGGCTCCGTACTGCCAACCATTCGTTCAAGTACGCCAAAGATCATCCCAGATTCGATTGGAATGATGATTTCGGTCGGCGCGCGCTTGGCACACCGTACATCGTGCACCAGGGCGGAACGACCGAGATCAAGGTTGTGCCGAAATACAAGTCGCATCCGATTTTGAGCAACATTACGAAGACCGAATGGGTTTCTCCGGGGACACTCTACCTGACGCGGTTGGAAGCCGGTTGCGTGCCGCTCGTCACGGGAACCGGGAAGGGAAAGGCGCGACTCATCGAAAAGAAATTCGGCCCAATTAACGTCAACGAGTTTGAAGCAGACATCGTTGCGTGGGCCTGGGAGAACGAGTGGGGCGGGAAAGTCTTTGGAACCTCCTTCGGGCATCCTGGCGACTTCGCCGAAGAAGCATTCACCCGTATGTTGATGAACAGCGTGTGCTGGGCGGCCGGCAGACCGCTGCCACGGGCAGACGAAAAGATCTCAACCTGGGAAATTGAACGGGCGGATAAGAGGAAAAAGAAGAAATGAATCTACTGACTAAAACGATCGCTCTCCTGGCGATGGTGTCCTCCAGCCTCACCGCTGAATCCCCCATCCGTCCAGGGGACCGAATTGCGATTGTCGGAAACACCTTTGCCGATCAGTTGCGTATCCATGGTTATCTCGAAACCGCCCTGTTACTGCGCACGAAGGGGAACCCGGTGTCCATCCGCAACCTTGCATGGGCCGGAGACACACTGGACGTCCGGCAGCGTCCGACCAACTTTCCAACCGAGGCAGCGACTCTTACCGCGCACAGGACGGACGCCATCATTGCCTGCTTCGGGATGGGCGACTCCTTCGCAGGAGAGAAGGGCCTGCCGGGATTCCGCAAAAACCTCGAAGCCTTCATCGCCTCCCATCGAAGAAAGAAATACAATGGCAGGTCGGAAGTGCGTCTCATCCTGGTCTCGCCGATCGCGTGCGAAAATCTCGGCAGACTGACCCCGAACTGGTCGCAGCGAAACAACGAGTTGGCTGCCTATTCGCGCGCCATGAAAGAAGTCGCGGACGACCAGCGGATTCCTTTTATCGACCTCTTAAAGCCATCCTCTGAACTGATGATGATTGGCTCTGGCCCAAACCTGACGACAAATGGCATCCACCTGAACGCATACGGTTATTGGTTGATGAGCCGCGTGATGGCTGATGCGCTGCTGCCAGGTCCGCAGTCCTGGCGAATAGTCGTCGATGCCCAGTCAAAGAAAGCCAGCGCGCGAGGGGCGAAAGTTACGACCGCGAAAACCGGCCACGAGTTACGATTCACAGTCCAAGTGGAGAACCCGCCAAGTCCCGCGCCTCCGGCGAAAGGCCTCAACCACGGCAAGCTCGATGCTAATCTCAATCACTTGGTCGTGCAGAACCTCGCGCCGGGCCACTATCTCCTCACGATCGACGGCAAGACGATAGCCGCTGCGAATCACGAACAATGGGCAAAGGGAGTGGTCATTGATTCTACTCCGGTCCACAAGGCAGCAGAAGCCTACCGCCAGGCCGTAAACGACAAGAATCTGCAGTTCACGTATAGCTGGAAAGCGCTCAACCAGGTCCACATCGTGGGCGAGCGAAAGCGATCTGCCAGCGGCCGGTCACTTCCTGCTGAGATAATCGAATTCAACAAACTCGCCGACCAGAAAGATGAAGCGCTGCGCGACGGCATCCCGCTTGAGACCCACGAATGGCGCTTGGTTCGGAAAAGCGGCAAAGGACAGAATTAGTCGGCCATTCCAGATCTGAATCTTACAGCATCCGTTGGCAGCAACCGAAGATGAAGTCTTTGGCTCTTGATCTTTATCGTAATCGTTCACTTAATCTCCCTGCTCTCAGAAGATTAAGAGAACGATTACGATAAGGATTAAGGAGTACACACGCACACCGCGCAGAAGTTTCGAAGTAGATCTTCAATCCGAATCGATCCCAGTCGGCTTGGAAGATCAATCTGAATCGTCATCCTCAGATTCCAGATCATCGGAATCAAATCTAGACCAATGAATCGACTCGTTACCCTCACATCTATACTCGTCTTGTCGTGCAGCACCCATGCCCAGAATACGAAGGGCATCAAGATCGGTAACCTCAAGGGCGCCGATACAAGCCTGATGACAAATCACGATCCCGCGGTGGAAAAGGCCAACTTCAACCTGCTGCCCGGGTACGAAGTGAATTTGTTCGCGTCTGAGCCGATGCTGGCAAATCCTGTCCATATGGTCTGGGATTCGCGCGGTCGCCTGTGGGTCGCCTGCTCGTGGGCGTACCCGCAACTGAAGCCCGGCGAAGTGGCGAACGACAAAATCATCATCCTCGAGGACACCAACAGCGACGGCAAGGCTGACAAGTCGACCGTCTTTGCAGAGGGCCTCTACATGCCAACTGGTATCGAGCGCTCCAACGGCGGCTGCTATGTGGCGCAGACACCGGACGTTTTCTTTTTCAAGGACACTGATGGCGATGATATCGCCGACGTGAAGGAGCTGGCGTTGACCGGCTTCGGCATCGAAGACAGCCATCATTCGATCAGTGCCTGGCGGCGCGGGCCGGGCGGATGGCTCTACTTTCAGGAAGGCATCTTTCTCCACACGCAGGTCGAGACGCAGCATGGAGTGGTCAGAAATTACAATGGCGGAATCTACCAGTTTAATCCTCGCACCGGCGAGCTTCGCGTTTTCGCTAACCTTGGGATGGGCAATCCGTGGGGACACGTTTTCGACCGCTGGGGGCAGTCGTTTCTGGTCGATAATCCCCGTGTCAGCTACATCTCTCCTGGAACGGGCAACAGCGGCAATAAACTCCGGCTGCAGCCCCTTATGAGCACCGAAAAGCAATGCGGCGGAGACCTGGCCAGCGGGACCCATCTGCCCGAGGACATCCGCGGCCAGCTCCTGACATGCCGCTTCAAGAGCCGCGCCATTGTCCGCTACGAATTCATTGAAGACGGGGCAGGCTTCAGCGCCAACGTCCACGCGCCGCTCATGAGCTCTCGCCACCCGAACTTCCGGCCGGTGGACTGTAAAATCGGTCCGGACGGCGCCATCTATGTGGCGGACTGGTACAACTCGATCATCAACCATGCCCAACACGATTTCCGCGATGCGAGACGGGATCATGACCACGGCCGCGTGTGGCGGGTCACCGCGAAGGGCCGTCCTCTTATGGAGAAGCCGAAACTCGTCGGCGCATCGATTCCGGATTTGCTGGATCACCTGAAGAGCCCGGCCGCATGGACCCGCCACCAGGCCCGGCTGGAGTTGAGTGAGCGCGATCACGACAAGGTTGAAAAGGAGTTGCATGCCTGGGTCGAGAGGCTGAGCCCCAAAGATCCCGATCACGATCATCATCTCGTCGAGGCAATGTGGACGCTCCAGAACGTAGAACGCCCCAGCGAGGCGATCCTGAAGCGCGTCATGTCGGCGAAAGACGGCCATGCCCGGGCGGCCGGGGCGCGGGTCATGCGCTACTGGCACGAACAGATTTCCGATCCGGTTGCGCTGATCGCCAAAGGGGCTGGCGATTCTTTTCCGAGGGCGCGGATGGAGACGATCCTCTCGGCCGGATTCATCCCAAAGGCCGAAGCGTTCACCGCAGCTTTGAATGCCCTCGACCATGGGAACGATAAATTCATCAGCATCGCTCTTCCGCAGACAGTCACAGCACTTGAGCCTTACTGGCGGCCCGCCCTTGATGCCGGCAAGTTGAAATTTGCCAGGTCGGAACACCGCGAGTTCATCGAACGCAAATCGACCGGAGGCTTGGACAAATATCTTTCTGCGTTCCTGAAAAAGGAAGCGCCAGGCCGCGACGAGATCGCTGACACCAAGTCACTGTTGATCTTGGAAGGAAACACGAAGCATATGCGAATGCTGGTGAGCGCCCTGACGAAGAGGAGCACGATGGCGCCCAGAGTCAAAGTGGCGCTTCTGGATGTCTTGGAGCAAGTGGGGAGGCGTAACACCGTTCCACTCGGCAAGAAGATTCTCTCCCTTCGAAAATTCCTTTCAGATAAGAATGATCGCGTTGCTGCTGGAACTGCGAGGGCACTGGGTGCATGGAAGGCGAAAGATGCCGGCAGACCTCTGGTGTCCATCCTCCGCGATGGGAGGCGAGCGGTTGAAGTTCGGCGGGCCGCAGCGATAGCGCTCGGCGGGCTGAGACGGCCTGAGTATGTGAAGGTGCTCAAACAGCTCGCCTCGAACGGAGACACCGAAAGCCGATACATCGCCACAGGCGGCCTGGCAGTCGCAAACTTGGAGGAAGCTGCCGGCCATGCGGCCTTATTGCTGCAGAAGGATCCTGGCAAAGCGAATCCCACAGCTCTGGTGACGATATTCCTCCAGCGAAACAGAGGCGCTAACTATCTGCAGAAAGCGCTCGCCGGAGTCTCGCTGCATCCAGCCGTCGTCAGACATGTGGCTGATTCCCATCGACAGACGGGTCTGCTTTCCCCGCCTCTGGCGAGGCTATTCCAGGACGGGCCGGCCTCATTAAGCGCGGCCTTGCTCGAAGAGGACCGGAAGAGCCTGGTCACCGATGTAGAAAAACACGGTAACCCGAAGCGGGGGGAGATGATTTACCGCCGCCGGACACTGGCCTGCACCACATGCCACGCCATCGGGCCCGCGGGCCCGGCCATCGGCCCGAACCTGGTCGCGGTAGGCGGCGCGGCGCCCACGAGTTACATGGTGGAGTCGATTCTCGAGCCGAATAAATCCATCGCGGAACATTATGAGAACATGATGATCGCAACTCGTGACGGCATGATGCGCATGGGAGTAATCAGCTTCAAGAGCGAGACGGAGGTGGTCTTCCGCGATGCGGCCCAGGCAGGCAAGGAAGTAAGAATCCCCGCCAAATCCATCGCAAAGATGAGACCCCTGCCATCCCTCATGCCGGAAAGCCTGGCCGACCAACTGCAAAACAGGCAGGAGTTCCTCGATCTCGCCCGATTCGTTTCCCTCCTCGGCCGCCCCGGCCCTTATGCCAACGACGAGAGCCCGGTCATCCGAAAGTGGAGAATTGTCAGTGGTATTGGCGCTCCGCGACAAGATATGGAATCTCCTCCCAGTGAAGACGCGCCCTGGCTTCCAGCCTTCAGCATGGTCAACGGAGAGTTACCTGCCGGCGATCTGGACATGGGCAATCTTGTCTACGCTCGCGGTTTCGTGAACGTGCAGGTCCCTGGAAAAGTAAAATTGAAGCTGAATGATGCGAGAGGCCTGAAACTCTGGCTCGATGGGAAGGAAGTTTCAGATTTAGCCGCACCTATTGAGCTCGTCAAAAGTCGCCGAATCATCACATTTGGAATCGACCGAACGAAACGCGGCAAGGCCGGCCTTCGTGTCGAGCTCGAAGCCGCCGCAAAGTCGCAGGTCAAGTTCAAACCAGAAGGAGGAATGTGAGAGAGCACAGTGGCTCTGGCCCCCGCGAAGAACGCTCTGCCCAGGGTCGTCTCTTGAATCCCTTGTCACTTCTTGCCAGTTGGTAGCCCCATGTTGCATCCCTGCGGCAATAGACAAAGCTGCGAAACCCACGGAGAATTCGCCTGCATCACCTTCCATTTCCAGACCAGCAGTTGTAACGACCTGAGGTGAAAATGAGTGGACTGAGAGAGCTTGTACTGAGGCCGGTGGCGTTGGGCGCGATTGAGCCGCGCGGGTGGCTGAAGCAGCAACTGAGAATTCAGGCGGACGGGCTCAGCGGACATCTTGACGAGTTCTGGCCCGATGTGCGGGACAGTGCCTGGTTTGGCGGCGATGCGGACAGTTGGGAGCGAGCACCCTACTGGCTGGACGGTTTCATACCGCTCGCGTTTCTGCTCGGTGACGAACACCTGATCGAGAAGGTGCATCGGCGTGCTGGCCAAATCCTCGAACGGCAGGGCGAAGACGGCTGGCTGGGCCCGCGCCGGGGCAATGAGGGGCATCCGTACGACCACTGGGCGACTTTACTGATCAACAAGGCACTGCTGCAGTATCACAGTGCCACCGGAGAAGACCGTGTGCTTGATGCGCTCAGTCGTAATCTCCGCATGCTCCTGGACACCCTGGACGATTCTCCGCTCTTTAACTGGGGCCGTTACCGATGGTGCGACGGGCTGATATCAGCCTTTTATGTTTACGAGCTCACTGGAGAAGAGTGGCTGTTGGAGCTTGCCCACAAGTTCCACGCGCAGGGCTTCGACTGGAAGGCGTATTTCCAGCAGGAAGATGTAACGATTCCCACGCCGCGCCGTGGGCTCTGGAAATGGGGCAAGCACGTGGTCAACAACGCACTCGCATTGAAGGCGTATCCGCTGTGGTCACGGGTGAGCCACGAAGAATCCGACCGCAACTTTGCGCACCAAATGATGGAAGTGCAGGACAGATACCACGGCCAGGTCACCGGTATCTTCACGGGCGATGAGTGTCTGGCCGGAAAAATGCCGATGCAGGGCACGGAGCTGTGTGCCGTGGCAGACTACATGTATTCGCTCGAACATCTGCTCACGGTTCTCGGCGATCCCGCGTTGGCCGATCGGCTTGAGAGAGTCACTTACAACGCCTGGCCGGCAACGAACTCGCCGGACATGTGGTCGCACCAGTACGATCAGCAGGTCAACCAGGTGCAGTGCTCGATCAATGAAGACCACCTCTGGACGAGCAACGGGCCTGATTCAAACATCTTCGGGCTCGAACCAAACTTCGGATGCTGCACAGCAAACATGCACCAGTCCTGGCCGAAGTTTGCGGCGAGTCTCTGGATGCACAACGCAGACGACGGGCTGGCGGCTGTGGCCTATGCGCCGAGTGCCGTCACGGTCGAAATCAAGGGAAAAAAGGTGACCGTTGAGCTGACGACCGAGTATCCGTTCCGGGAATCGTTGGCGTTTAAGGTCACGGCCGACGCGCCGGTGACGTTCCCGCTCGACCTTCGCATACCCGCATGGGCGAAAGACGCACGACTCACGGGCGTGGAGGGACAGCCAATACCGGGCGAGTTCCTGACCATCTCTCGCGAGTGGCAAGGCGTCACGGAGTTCGAGTTGAACCTCCCGATGAAGCCTGCGTCGTCACGCAGATACAACAGTTCGATAGCCATCGAGCGCGGCACGCTGATCTACTCGCTCAAGATCGGCGAGGAGTGGAAGCGGGTCAGCGAGGACAAGCCGCACCGGGAACCACCCCACGCGGACTGGGAAATCTTTCCGACGACCGAATGGAACTACGCCCTGGAAGTCGACGAGAACCGTCTCGAGGACTGCATCCGCTTCGAGGAGCATGAAGTCGGGGATTGCCCCTTCTCGCCTGACGGCGCGCCCATGTCAGCGAAAGTGAAAGGCCGAAAAATCGGCTGGGGCATGCAGGGCGGCTGGGCATCTGAGATGCCAATCAGCCCCGTGAAGTCGGACGAGCCCGCGGAAGAACTCACGCTGATCCCCTACGGCTGCACGAACCTCCGGGTGACGGAGTTCCCCGTCCTGGAACAGGATCACGCAAAGTAGAACCTGCTTGGCATCGTAGCCGCAAGCTGCCAGCCTGTGGGGCAACCAGACGGCCTCTAGAGGCCGTTTACGACAAGCTGGCTGCTTGCCGCTACGATGTGCCCACGAACTTCGATGCCACAATCAAGATCCAATGAACCCCAACCCCATCGCCTTTGAACGTGGCGATCATGGAGTCACCGCGATACGCAGCCCGGAGGATCCATTTGGCGTGCCGGTTACGAGGTCGGACATTCCTCTGGGTCTGTATCTGAGATGCCGTTCGACAGGCGGAGATTGGCAGGAGATCGGGAACGATGACCTCGAGATGCGGGGCGGCCTAGAAGGCGAATCAGTCGCCTACGCGCTGAAGGATTCGCATAGTCTTCTCCACGTTGCTCAGACATTTCGTTCTGATGGGCGCGTACTGGATTGGGAAATCTCAATCGAAAACACCAG
>JASLXP010000182.1 GCA_030740295.1 Planctomycetota bacterium | reverse complement strand
CCAGAAATGAAGGCCAGACGTAGAGAAAATATTGTTGTAGACGATGACAGAAACTCATTATCAAAAAGCTCTTTGGCTATGTAGACGGAAAAGCTCTCGCAATTGCCAAACGAATAGGACTGACCCGGCCCCAAATTAAGGTATCGTCCGGAGCCCGATCCGGAGAACGTGCCTCCGACGTTGTCGCCATAAGCTTGGCGAAGTGCTGGCATGTGATAGATGAAGTTTTCCCCATAGGACCGCGGGCAGATCCAAAACGCGAGAGCTCTATCTGACGCGTTCAGCAATTGTGCTGAGATCCTTATTGACCTCTGGTGCATCTTTCCAGAAGGCTTAATCCTCAGTTCCAGACAGGAATCTTCAGAAAAGGACTCGATCCATGCAGTGACACGAGGTTCCTTCCAAGGAATCGATGTGGGTTGAGTTGTTGTGGTTACCGATCCCCGCTTGTCACGTTTTGCCAATTTCGAGGGATGTACTGAGGTGGAGGCAACCGTGCTTACAATCGTCGTAGATGTGGTCGGTCTGTAGAACTCTTCGCAAGGCACCACTTCAACGGCCCGGATAGGAAAGCTCTCTTCTTCTGCTGAGCCCTTCATCCGGATAGGAAAGCTCTCTTCTTCTGCTGAGCCCTTCATGTTGGTGCCTCGATGCCAAAGCCACAGTAGGCCGGCTAAGACCAGCGGAAAGGCAAGTAATCGATACCTGTATGCGGACATGTCCGTATGACGCACTGTTAATGCCCGCGGTTCTCAAAATGATCTCGATCCTGCATTTCGGTCGCAACGCGAAGTATCTCAAGCAGACGATCCAGTTCTTTTTCCGCTTCGCAGAGCGCGAGCGCGTGCAGGAACAACTCGCGAGAAGTAAGCCGATGTCTGTTTGTTTCAATCTTCCGCCAGGTCGACTGGCTCGCGTTGAAAGCATGCTCAATGAGTGCCGCACGGCCGGCTGGTTCCGATGACAGAGGATGTGCCAGGATCTGAATGAGAAGAAGGGCATTCATCTGTCTTACTCAATAATCTTTGGCCGCACGGCAGTGACGCGCTGCATTTCCCAGAGCTTGGCGAATTTGAGGAACATGTAATAGCTCGAAATAACGGCAATCACGAATCCGGCCATGCCGTCCAGGATACCGAGCTTCCAGATGTAGGTTTCGAAGAACTTGACCGGTGGCTTGAAGGTAAGCTTGAGCAGCGAAGCTCTCTTCCCTTTCTCATGCATCACGCGCGCGGACACGGAAGAGAACCGGTCGACCGTGGCCAGATGATCGGAGATGTTCTTGTAGTTGAAGTGCACCAGGTCGTTATCCAAGTGACCGACATCGCCAACGACCTCGACGCGATCGTGCGGATCATCCCCGACAAATCTTCCTTTGGATTTCTGAAACAGCCGGATAGCACTGTCGGGATACCAGCCGCCGTGCCTGATCCACCTGCCGAGATAGAACGTGCGCCGGGGAAACGAATAGCCCGCAGCGAACTCATTGCCCGAAGACAGAAGTTCGCAGATCTCGTCACGGAGTTCCGGCGTGACCACCTCATCGGCATCCACGCTCAGCACCCAGTCATGTTCGGCCTGTTCGACGGCAAAGTTCTTTTGCTCCACGAAGCCGGGCCAGGGACGCTCGATCACGCGTTCAGTGAATTCGCCTGCAATCTCGGCTGTGCTGTCCGTGCTTTCGGAATCGACGACTACCAGGTCATCCACCCATGCGAGGCTGGCGAGGCATTCCCGGATGTTCTCCTCTTCGTTGAAGCAGATGACCACCGCCGAGATTGATGCCCGCGTGTCAGCCATCTTCCTTTTCCTCGATCTGCCGGCAATCAGGCTTGAAGAGTCTTGAGCGAAAGAGCCCCAGTTTTCTGAACCAGTATTTGGCCACCGTCCAGAGCGTCAGAATTCCGTATTTCGAGGATGGCCAGAATCTGATGGATGAAGCTTCATCGAAATACCGGACGGGGACGGGGACATCGCCGATACGGAAACCATAGTGCACGGCCTGCACCAGCAATTGGGTGTCGAAAACAAACTCGTCGGAGTTGTTCATGAACGGAACGGTCTCGAGGACCTTCCTGGTGTAGCCGCGGTAGCCAGAATGGAAGTCGCCGAGATTCTGGCCCAGGCCGACGTTTTCAATCAGAGTGAGGATGCGGTTGGCAATGTACTTATAGGTTGGCATCCCTTCGACCAGGGCTTCCTTGCGGCAGCGAATTCGAGAGCCCATGACCACATCGCAGATGCCGAGCTGCATGACGCCAAGGAAGTGCGGGAGCATGCGGCTGTCGTATTGATAATCGGGATGCACCATGACGACATAGTCTGCGCCGCGTTTGAGGGCCTCCTGATAGCAGGTCTTCTGATTGGCGCCGTAACCGCCGTTGGTTTCGTGTTCGATGACGACCAGGCCGAGCTCTCGACCGATTTCGGCGGTGTTGTCGCTGCTGCAATCGTCCACCAGGATGATCTCGTCCACGTAGCCTTCCGGGATGTCTTCGATCGTGGCCTCCAGCGTTCGGGCCGCGTT
>JASLXP010000181.1 GCA_030740295.1 Planctomycetota bacterium | reverse complement strand
CCTCTCCGTGGTTGCGGCCGAAAGGCATCGGATTTATCAGAGAAAAGCCACCAACCTTTTTTGGAATGCACCCCCACTCACCAAACCCCATGACCGATCTCATCCCCTTCTCCGAACACCTTGTGATGGATGGTTACAACTATGCTTACGGCATTTCGGCGGCTGACCTCACGGGCGATGGGTCTCTTGACCTGATTTCGGCTGATACGATTGTTGGGCTCTATTGGTTCGAGAATGATGGCAACGGGAACTTTGCGAAACACGTCATTCACGAACGTGAGGATGAGTGGCTCGAACGCCATGCCATCGCGGACATCAATGGGGATGGCCGGCCTGAGATCGTGATCGTTGACAACATCAATGGCGGTCTGCTCTGGTTCGAGTTCGAGGGCGATCCTCGCGACCGAAGCAATTGGTCTCACCATTACATCACCGAAACAGAGCTGCCCGGCGCTTATGACCTGGTAGTGGCTGACTTCGACGGCGACGGAGATCTGGATGTTGCCGCGTCAAGCTGGGTCAAGGGCAACCAGTTTGCCTGGTTTGAGAACCGAAATGGCGAATGGGTCAAGCACGTGATCGAGGAAGGAATGCTCGAAACTCGCGCTATCTGCGCCGCTGACCTCAACGGCAATGGCCGCCCGGACCTGATGGGGACAGCGTCGAATTCAGACCTGCTGGTCTGGTACGAGAATCCGGGGGACCCTGTGAACGAGCCGTGGAAACGTTACGTTATCGATAACGCAACACGCCCGATCCACGGGCACTTTGCTGACATGGAAGGCGATGGCGATCTGGACATTGTGATGGCTCTCGGATGCTTCAATAAACGGGACGACGACGAGCCGGACAATCACCAGATCGTTTGGTACGAGCATGGTGGAGACCCCAGGCGAACCCCCTGGCAGAAGCACATCATCTGCGAGGAGTTTCCGAACGCTTTCGAAGCGGTTGCCGCCGATCTGGATGGCGATGGCCAGACCGAAGTTGTCGCTACCTGCTGGGGCGACAAAGGAGCGATTGCTCTCTTTAAACACGAAGGTGACCCGCGCGGGCCATGGCAGATGCAATGGCTGAAGCAAGGATGGGTCAATGCCGACCAAGTCTTCATCGCCGACCTGGACGGCGACGGCCGTGCGGATATCGTCGCCTCTGCCGAACGAGGAAGTAACGAATTGCGATGGTGGCGAAATGAGAGCGGAGGGTAGTCTCGGGGACGAAAAAAAATACACGCGCTAAGCCCTGACCCTAATCTTCAGAGATTTGATCTGACGGGAGCTTTGGCATTATGCTGATGCCACCTCGAGTGCCGCTACTGCTGTAACACGCACTCGGCCAAATCTCTTCCGGCAGATCGGAACGATGCACATCACTGACATCAAAATTCATCAGCCTGCAGGTCTTCTTAGAATACTTACCGATAGCGACGTGGAAGGCTGGTGCCTGTGTGTCGGTGAGGAAACGGCCCGGCACATCCAATCGGCCTACCGGGATGCGGTGATCGGGCGCGGTGCTCTGGATCGCGAGGAGATCTGGCACGAAATGGTCGGCCTGGAGAGGTTCCGCTACCAGCCGCAGACCGTGCGGGGATATGTCGACGTAGCCCTGTGGGACCTGGCGGGCAAGCGGGCCGGCCTGCCCGTTTACCAGTTGCTCGGTGGATACAGGGACCGCATTCCGGCCTATAAGAGCGGCCGGGACTACCCTGAAGTCGAGACCTATGTCAAGGACGCGGTGCAGGCGAAAGAGGAGAACTTCAGGGGATACAAGGATCACTGTTATCTCGGTGTTGAAGGGATGATTAAAGTGGCGCGGGCCGTTCGGGAGGCGGTGGGCGACGAGTTTCATCTGATGCACGATTCCGTCCAGCGGTACAGTTACACGGAGGCCGTCAAGGTGGGCCGGGTCCTTGAAGAACAGCACTACTACTGGTTCGAGGAACCACTGCGTGATTTCGATCTGCTGGGGCTCAAGAAGCTTTCGGAAACGCTCGATATCCCGATCGCAGGGGCGGAATACCTGCCGGGCTCGCTCTACTCGACCGCGCAGCTTCTGGCCCTTCAGGCCGTTGACATCGTGCGCGCCAGCGTGCCATGGCGAGGCGGGATCACCGACATGATCAAGATTGCTCGCCTGGCCGAGGCTTTTGGCGTGAACTGCGAGATTACCTCCGGCGGCCTGATGTGGGGTTTTGTCCACGCCCACGTCCTCGGCGCCATCCGCAACTGCGATTTCTTCGAGGCATGGAAGGTTGGCCCCCAGGGAGGCGAACCATTGATCACGAACCCGCTGGTGGTCGAGAACGGTTGGCTTCCCGTGCCGCAGGGCGCCGGCCTCGGCATTGCTCTAAACTGGACGGAGGTAGAGAAACAGACGGAAACCGTCATTTGAGTTGGAGACACGAAATGCCAAAGAAAAAGATGACCCACGAAGAACGAGACCGCCGGCGCCGGATGAAATGGTGGCACGAAGCACGATTCGGGATGTTCATACATTGGGGGCTCTTTTCGGTGATCGGCCGGGCCGGGTGGGCGATCAGCACAGAGATGATTCCCTTCGACGAGTGGGAGAAACTGGCCGATGGGATCAAGCCGAAGGGCAACCCCGCTCGCGACTGGGCCAGGCTCGCAAAGCAAGCAGGCCAGAAATACATGGTCCTCACGACCAAGGCACACGAAGGATTCTGCCTGTTCGATTCCGCGCTCACCGACTACTGCGCACCCAGGCGCGCGGCCGGGCGCGACCTCGTCGCAGATTTTGTTGAAGCCGCTCGCGCCGAAGACATGCGAGTAGGGTTCTATTACTCGCTCATGGACTGG
>JASLXP010000180.1 GCA_030740295.1 Planctomycetota bacterium | reverse complement strand
CTCCCAATGTACAACGCCATCCTCTTCAGCATCGAAGCTGACACCGTATTCTGGCCAGGCCTGTCCCAGATCTTCGCTGATCAAGACAATGGCCTTCTCTCCGGATGGCTTCTCACCATCCCATCCGCGCCAGGTGGCCGTTGGCGCCAGCCAGCGTCCTTCGGGCAGTTCGAGGATGCTGTGGCACATTTCAAAGGCGGGTCCCACCAGCGGCGGCAGGAGTTCTTCCGGGCCCACCCAGGTCTTGCCCTTGTCATCAGAGCGAAGCAGAAAGAGATCCATTGGTACGAAACCGAAGGTCCCTCTATTTGTCAGGCCTTCCTCAGGATCATCGCGATAAAACCTGGCCCCAAATCCAACCATGGCGCCGCCAGAGACAAGTGAAGTTCGGATAGTGTGGGTGCTGGCACGTTTGGAGGTGTCTTCAAAGACAGGCCCTTCAAGATGCCAGGTGTCGCCGTCATCGGTCGAGCGCGACAGATAGGTCCTGTAATCCAGGGATTCAACTGCCTCACCCAGGTCGAAAGAGCAGGTGAGCTCTGAGTCACCATGAGAGACCAGTGATGGGTGGAACGCCTGGCGGCTGGTCAGATGTAACGACGGATTTGAATAAATCAGTCCTGTCGAGATCAGATCGATCATTGGTTTACCTCGCTTTTCCGTTGAGCATGCGAGTAAGTACCAGCAAGATTCGGATTCAGGAATTCGTCATTAGGTATTGGGTATTCCATCATTCGGATTTACGCGAGCGAACTGCCCACCTCTTGGGTATGTGCCCGTTATGGCCTACTCGTTGCCCCAGGGAAAAGATTCAATGACATGGTCACGCTCCGCGGCCGGCAGGCTGATACGCTTCCCATTTGCGGCGTGCGACAAGTGGATAGCAAACCCAATTTCGGTGGCCCGCCGCGCATGGTCCAGATCACAGGCGGTCCCACCACCGGTCTGAATGGCCTGGACAAGATCCCGTACGGATTCTGGGCCAGCGGGCCAACCCTCCTCGTTCGGCGGCAAGTTGATTCGTTCATGGCCTTCAGTTGCTTTGCGCCACAAGTAGCACTCCTGGCTATCCCGCAGGCAGAGGATGCGTCCTTCGGTCCCCAGAATATCGAACGACATCCCAAGCCGGCCGGCCGGTATGACGGAAGCCACCAGGCCACTCGAGAAGCCAATCTCGGCCATGCCGGCTGGATCGGCCGATTCGGAAGGATCGACCAATCCACTTACCCAGACCGGTTCTGGATCGCCCGCGAGGTGGAGCAGACTATCGTACCAGTGGCAGCCGTGGTTGATGAGGTTTGGCAGCCCTCCGGCGATGAGCCCAGTCATTTCGCCAATGATCCCATCGGCCAGAAGCTGGCGTAGTTTGCGATAACTCGGCCACCAGGCCCGGTCCAGTCCAAAAGCCAGGGGCACCTTGCTTGACCTGCAGGCAGTCACGATCCGATCCATCTCCGCCAGCGATGTGGTCAGCGGCTTATCGCACAGGATTCCTTTCGCACCGGAAGCCACCGCCTTTTCAATCTGCCCCGCATGCATGGTCTGCCGGGTGGCGATACAGACGACATCTGGCTGCATCTGATCAAGCAGTTGGTCATAGTCGTCGAAAGACGGTACTTCGCCCCAGCACTGAATAAACTCATCCCTTGTCGCCTCCCCAAGATCAGAGACAGATGCGATTCGTGTTTCAGGTACCGCATCGATTGCCGCGGCCCAATTATGGCACGCGGGATCTCTGGCGAGCATGCGATGGCATCCGACGATGGCAACGGTGAGGGGGGCCTGTTTCAAAGTATTCCTTCGTTATTTTGGTGCCCTGGTCTACATCTTCTGCTCTTCGGTTTGGTTTCTGATTGTCAAGGGACACGACCTCGGCTCGCACAAGCTATGGTGAGTTCCGACATCCGCGAAAACACCGAAAGACCGAGACAGAATGGAGATCAGAAGAAAGATGCCAGGAAAACCAGAGATTGAAAGCATGATTAAAGATCTACTTCGGAACTTCTGCACGATGTGCGTGTACGGCTCTTAATCCTTATCGTAATCCTTCACTTAATCCTCTGGCAGCAAGGAGATTAAGTGAAGGATTACGATAGAGATTAAGATGCCCTGGACTTCATCCTCGGTCGCGGCCGAAAGGCTGCGGTAGGAAGTAGAGCTGAAAGCCCCGGCCGAGAAAGAGCCTAGTAGGCCGAGACGACGGCAATTTTACGCATCTGGATGACAATTCTCAGGGGCAAAGCCCCGGGCCGTTTGCCTAGCCCAGCCCAACGGGCTGGGTTTTCGGGCGGATCATCCTTAGGGGCAACGCCCCGGTTATTTGCCCCAATGAATGCCCTCACACCGATGGGCGGGGGTTGGCCCCTTTTTAAATCTCTGTTCTTTTCCCCCCCCCCGTTGGGCTGGGCTAGGAAAACAGCCCGGGGCTTCGCCCCTGAAATCCGTCAAAACGACTCCGTCTTGGAAGCCAGTGCTTGTGCTATTAGTGATTAGTAGACCTTCAATTCTGATTCTGTGCATCGGAATTCCGAGAGATGACGGCCTTACTTTGGAGTGCTGCGACTTGTCGCAGCTTTGGATCGATTCACGACAGCCTCGTAAATCCAAAGCGGTGACAAGTCACCGCACTCCAAAATTGTGCTCGCGGCTTGGACATCCAATGCACAGAATCATATTGAAGGCCTGCCAGACCCTCCGGCAGTCACGGGCCGAACTCTACTCATCTCTCTTCTCGTCCTAATTTCCTGCTCAGAGTCCTGATTCTCGATGCTGGAGTTGGTGCAAGACATTAAGACGATGAGAATGACGAGGAGAAAGATAGGACTGATACGGCTTTGCCACACAGAACTGCGAACTGCAATTGCCGGTCTGCAATCCCGCGGCCCGCTTTCACGCGATGAGCGAGACCTGCTACTATGGTTCGCGAAGTTTCCAGGTCTTCTTGCGATACTCAAGTGAGCCATGTCATGTCCAGACGGAGCTGCATCTCTCAAGCGGTGGCGCTGATTCTGATCGCGGCCACCATGCCGGCTCTCACCGAGATCGTCGACGATTTTTCCGAGGGAGGGTGGCGTGCATCCAACTCGAAGGCGCCTGCGAAGGTTACTGCAGAAAAGGGGAAACTCATTCTTCAAGATCTTCCTGGCGGGGAAGTCACGTGGGGCTCTTCTGCGGCGAAAGTATTCAGCGTTGTCGATATCAGTTCGACGCGCTACATCATCTTCGATGTCGCGCGCGTGACGGGCAGTTTTGGCGCGAAGCTCGCGGGTGGAAAGGAATGGCCTAAGAAGACGGTCTGCCGGGCTTCCGAGCCGGGGCCGGTCGTGGTGGATATTCTTCGGGCAACCGGCTGGAAGCCCGGTAAAGGCAAGCTCAACGTGATGGTCTATACCCACGGAGACGGCTCGTCCATGGAGCTTCGCAGCATCCGAATTACTGACAAGCTCACGAACGAAGAAGCAGAGAAACTGAAGCAGGCGCCGCAGACGAAGAAGGGTCCCGCTGCTGGCCCGCGGGCAGGTTTGGAGGCACTGGGCGAGCGGCGAGGCATGAAGCCATTCTCTGCCGATCCTGAAGCCGGTGAACGTACGGTCTATATCGATCCCACGACCGGACATCAGGTCTGGCGTATGACGGATCATCCCTCGATAGAGCGGCACGTTTACTACGACATCCTTGCCTGGAACGCGGACGGAAGCCGGCTCTTGTTCTTGTCGCGCAGGGCAGGAGGCAGCACCTGGATGATGGACGCGGACGGGAGCAACATCCGCCCGTTCCCCGCGCTGCCCGATGGCTCGGTACCGACACAGATTCACTGGAGTCCGACGCATCCCGATCTCGTCTACTTTGCACGGCCGGAGGAAAAGTCCTTGCAGGTGATGTCATTCAACATTCAGAAGCGGACGGTCGAAGAGGTGGCCTCAGTGCCGTTCGGCCAAAAGTTCGAAGACGTTGTTTTTTCGGAGCTGCCGCCGCCTCATCCGGACGAGCGCCACTTCCTCTTGCGATGGGGAGGACAGGATCGAAACGAGACGATGCTGGTCGTCGTCGATTCACAGACCGGGAAGCACTGGCGGATGGATACCGGCATCCCGACCCACCGGGTCCGTTTCAGTAAAAAGTCCGACCTCTCAGTATTCGTCAACAGCAACAGCGACCCAGCGAGACCGGGCCAGAAAGCTAGGACCGAATGGATCGTCAATCTCGACGGCACCAAACGCCGGCTGCCAAAAGGTGGGGGGCATCCGGACTGGTCACCTGATGGCTCGTGGCTTTCCGCGTACAGCGACGGCGGCATTGTGCTCGTCTCTCACGACGGCAAGACACGAAAGATGCTGGTAAAGACCCTGGCCGGCGGGCACGGTGGGTTCAGCACCACAGGCCGTTATCACGTGAGCGATTCGCCCGGGTCCGGCACTTATGCCAATCTCGTTTATGTGACCGAACTCGCTACAGGGAGTGTGAGGCCGATCTGTTTCCACGGCTCTTCCTACAGCGGCTGGAGATCCGGCGTTCCCGATCCCGAGGCGACCCATCCCGCACCCATCTGCAGCCCGGACGAGACAAAAATAGTTTACGATTCAGACATGCTCGGCCAGCCGGACGTGTGGGTCGCGATCTGGAAGCTGCCCGGCGTTCCGCAGAATGTTCGGTTTGAGAACGGGGCCCTCTCGTGGCAGCCGCCGAAACTGCACAGCGAAATCGCCGGTTACAACATCTTTCGAAAGCAGAACGACCAGTGGGTGCAGACCGGTGAAAGGGTAAAGGGAACGCGATTGGCCGGCCTCGCTGATGGCGACTACGCGGTCGCATCCATCGAGCACTCGGGACTCGAAAGCAGATACGCCATGGCCGGCTCGAACGCTTTGACCACCGATGCCCTCTCCCCGGCGCGATGTGGCGTTCCGAAAATCATGGAAACAGGCATCACGCACGTGGTATTGCAGTGGCCTTCGTCGTCCGAGCCGGACCTTGACCACTACAACATCTACGCTTCGACCGGCCGGGATGTTGCGCCATCGCAGGCGACACTTGTTGGTTCCCCGAAGGCTGCGAAGTTCGTCGATTGGGGACTGCAGCCCGGCGCCACGTACCACTATCGTGTCACTTCCGTGGACCGGCAGGGGAACGAATCTGTCCCAGGTTCCTCGGCCCAGGCCACCACCACAGCGGTCGCGGCCGCAACAGTGCGCATCGAGCTCGAGGCAGAAAAAGGCAAATGCCAGCCGCCCATGGAGGTAGCGAAAAGCTCCGACGCGTCAGGTGGGGCCTACGTCCATGTGCCTGACGCGTATTCGGACGGGCCTTACGTCATCGGCGGCAAGCTCGAATTCAGTTTCGAAGTGCCCGCAGACGGTGTCTTCGATTTCTGGGGCCGCGCGCTGGGACTGGACGGTGGCAGCAATTCCTTCTTCGTTTCCCTCGATGGTTCCACACCGGCCAACTGGGGCGTGCCAGTGCCGCGCCAGGGCAAACCGCGTTTCACGTGGCAGCGCATCTCGGGCCTCGAAGGAGCGCCCCTGCGCAAAGGCCGACATGTGCTCGTGGTCTCTTCGCGGGAGGACGGCACACGGGTGGACAAGATCGTCATCACCAATGAACCCAACGCGAAGTTTACCGACTGAGCGTGGGCCTATCAGGTAATCATCATGAACCAATGCCATCTCAGTTTTCCCGGGCTCGTCTGCCTGGCGTGTGTGTCTCTCTCCGCTGAAGAGCAGCAGGTAAAACTCGGCCCCGAGCTTGTTGCTCGTTCGGGCGTCAAGCACCTGCCTGCTGCTACCGGCAGCACCGGGCCGATTCTGTCTGTGGATGTGCCCGCCAGAGCCTGGCCAACCGGGCAGGGAACGATCATGATGCGCGTCCGGACCTCGCGGCGTATTGGGAACGTGCCGCCGCAAACACCTGCGCGAAAGACAAACATCATTCTGAGCCCTGCGATTGGTCTGGAGCTCAGTGAATCCACCGATTGCCCGCGCTTTCGTATTTTCTCTCCCGCCATGGCAAAGGCCCGAGGGCCGGTGATTCGAATCAGCTATCTGGATCCGGGGAAGTGGTACCACCTGGCCCTCGCATGGGAAGCGTCCACCGGCAAAGTGAATGTCTACGTCAACGGATGGGCCCAGCAGAAGGTTCAGTTGCGTCCCTGGAAGCCTTCACCGAATGCGGCCGGAAAACTGCAGCTCGGCGGCGTACTCGGGACGGGAAAAGACTCGGCCATCATAGCGGTGAGAGCCGCAGAGATGCATGCCTGGTACATGTCAGAGGCCCAGGTGCGGCGCACATTAGTTGGTCAAACACTGTGTGAAGTGGGCTCAGGTGTTCGCCAGTCCTATGAACATCCCTTCGACCTTTCAGGCTACACGTTGAAGCCGATTTTCGTGCCCGACTTCAGTAAGCCCCTGCCAATCGTCGCGGAGGATGATTTCTTCAAAGACGGCAAAAGGATTGGCCAGCCGAAGCCGGGACAATGGGTTCTGGAAGGTACTGCAAAGGCATTCACCGCCGGCGGGCAGTTGACGATAGACAATCTGCTGACGAGCAGCCCTAACCACGTGGTGCTCTGGCTGCCGCGGGTGTTTCCGGAAAACTTCCTGCTGGAATTCGATATCACCATTGAAAAGGAGGACGAGGGCCTGGCCATCGTCTTCTTCGCCGCCCGCCCGCGGGACGATCCCAAAGGCAGCATCTTCAGAAAAGGGCTTGCACGCCGCGGGGGGCTCTTCAAGAGCTACATCGTGGGCGACGTGAACAGCTACCATGTGAGCTACCTGGCCGCGAGCGGAGGCAGTGCAATGGGAGGCCCCCGCCGTACCGCCAATTGCCGCAAGAACAGCGGCTTCTGGATGGTCGCTTGTGGTGACGATCAGATCCAGGGCAAGGGACTCGGCCGCCGCCCGCACCGGGTCAAGTTCCTCAAGGTCGGCAGCAAGATCCGTGTAGAGGCCAACGGCCGGCTATGCGTGGCCTTTGATGATGACGGCAAGACCTGGGGCCCCGTGCTCACGGACGGATACATCGGGCTCCGCCAGATGAACCACCTTCTCAGCGCCCAATACAGCAATCTCAAGATCTACTCCGTCGAGCTGAAATAGCAGCCCTTTCTCGGGACCGCTTCAGAGTTGCAGCATGGGGAGACCCACGGGAAGCTTCTGCTTAACCTCAAAATTGCGCTCGCCGTAGCGCCGGGCCTGATCGAGGTAGATGATCTCTACGAGCTCGCCTCCGGTGACCTGCAATACCTTGTCCTTGAATCGGGAATCCCCCTGGAGCAGGAGGAGTGCGGTATCAATGCTGCCGGCGAACAGGCCGGTGTCTTCCCCGGTCTCTTCAAAGAAGCCTGTAAGGGCATCGCCATTTTCTGTACTGAAGGCCACCTCAATCTTGTCTTTCTTCTTTCGGTCTAGATTCATGTCGACGTCCTTGATGTGCGCTCCCACCGGTTCGCCGGGAACGATCACCGTCAAAGGCTTTTCTGTGCCCGGCTTTACAAAAGCGATCTCGGCATCGGTACCGAGCAGCGCCAGGTCCCCCCAGAGGCTCGGCGTGACGGAGATGTTGCGGCCCAGGTTTGCCGTCCACCGGAAGAAGAGATTCTCGCCGTTGTTGATGCTGAAGTTGAAGGCGATGATGCGGCCGGGCTTGAGATCCGGCTTCCGGAATACCTCCACTGGAAGAAATATCTCCACGTGGTAGCCCCTTGGATTCTGCGTCTGCTTGACGGCCATCCGGGGCTGGCGCGGGTTGTTGCCGGCTTTAAAGATCCGGCCGGAGAACTGGAGGCTTGCTTCCCCGCCGAGGGCTTTTGGGCCGAGCCTCGAACCCAGTGGCCAGAACCAGAATTGCTGGGTCTCCTTCGTCCTCATCTCCGGACGCTTGTTGGCGAAATCGAAAAAGACTTCGACAGAATCATTGTCCCAGAAATCACCGGTGCCGGCCGCTATGTTGTTTCTGCGGTCCACCACGCGACAGGCAAAGTAAAAGCCCTTCTGATTCCATTGCACCATCATGTAGCGGTTGTTTTCCCAGGCCGGCGGTACCTTGCCGGGCCAGTAGGCTTTTTTGCGCACGCCTTTCAGCTTGAACTCTTCAATACTCTCCCAATCGGCAAGGTCGCCGTCTATGGTGGGCGGATCCAGTGCGAGGGGGGCGCCCCCATAGGCGAAGGTTTTGAATCGAGGCTGGTAGAGCTTCCGTTCCGGTGTCTCTTCCTCTGTTTCTTCTCCGTCGAGATCCGTCTCTTCCTTCTCCTGCGAAACGAGAATGAATGCGTTCCGTTTCTTGCCCATCTGAGCCTGTGAAGTGCTGACTTCGTTCGCCTGTTGCGGGGCATTCAGGATCAGTTCATCGATCTCCCGGTCCTCGATCACCTCGGCCATGCGCTCCCTGTATCTTTTTTCGATGTTCTCCCGGCCTTTGAAAAGTGTGAGCCGTCTGGTGCCCGATTTCCTGGCCAGCCCAATCGTTTTGAGGTCCCGCGAAAGATCGATAAGGGTGGCGTCCGTGCTGTTGCCCTCGACGGGACGGCCAACGTTCTCCATCGCGTTCCTCAGCTTGAAACCGATCTGCGATTCGCCGCCAAACGCTCCCGCTGAAGGCAGCTTCAGATGCTTCTGGCTGGCTGCAAGGGCCGACGAAATGCCAGCCTTGGCCTGGTCCGCCAGCCCCTTGCTAACGGCCTCCTCCAGATTCGCGTCGGCTCCGTTTTGCTGACTGCCCTGCCCGGCTGCACCGTTCTTTGCCCCGCCATGGGCTCCCTCGCCCCCGAATGCCTGGGCCGTTTTGGCGGACAGGGCGTCAAACGATCCCTTCTTCAACGCGCCGGGGCTGCCCTTTAACAGAGTGTCGACCGCCATTTGTCCCACTTTTTTGGCGAACGATGGGTCATCAGCAATCTTCTTCTGCTTCAGAGCAGCGGCCGCCAGCCCCTCGGTCCGCTTCCGAAACTGCTCGGCGACTTTCTCCCTCAGCGTTTTATCGAGGAATGCGTCTGCTTCTTTCCGGGCCGCACTGCCGGAGGCCGTTGCGCCAGCGACCGCGGTGGATGCCCTTTTGGCGAAGGTCTTGCCAGCGGAGGCCAGCTTCTGACGGTGGTCGGAAATCTCACTTTCAATTTCCGCCAGGTCCTTTTCGGCCTGGCCGGAATGTTCTTGCGCGGCTTCGAGCTTTCCGTCAATTCGCTGCTTGGCCAGGGCGTCCGGCGGGGCGCTGAAGCTGGACTTGGGCGTTCCCTTTTCCGATTCCGGTTCCTGGTCGAGGGCTCCGGCCGAATCCTCCAGCGAGGCCCGCACAGCATTCTGAAGCTTTTTCTGAGTTCCGGTGACGGCTTTGCCGATTTCGTTTTCTGCCGCGACTTGGGCCTGGTGTGCCGCCTCCTTGAGACGTTTGTCAGCGTTTTCAACCCCTTTGCCGGCCTCCTGCAAAGCCTTCCCGGCCGCGGCGACATTTTTTTCGGCTGACGGGTTCAGGGTCCCGAGTTCGGAACCCAACTCGCCCCGGGCCTCCTCGAGATTCTTGATCAGGCCGCCAATGGCACGAGTTGCCTCAGAAGATCGGGCTGCAACGGCAGCAGCATCATTCTTGCCGAACGCTTCAGAGACCTTTTGCATCTCGTTGCTGAGGATCCCATTCGTGCCGGCAAGAGCTTTCGACACCGCATCCTTTGGTTGCCCGCTGGTGGCAATGGCCGGATTCCGGCTGGCATCTCCCAGGGCGGAAGTTGCCTTTCGAACGGATTCTTCGGCATCGTCCCGGGTCTTGGACGCTGACGCAAGACCGGCCTTACTGTCACTCTCCGCGGTCTTCGGGCTTTTATTGAGGCTGTTCGCTTCGCCATGGAGCTTTTCCGTCTGGGTCTTTGCCTTTTTAAGGGAACCGATGGCAGCCGACAGGGCTTCGCTCGCAGCGGTGGTCGCGCTTCGCTTCTTCTTCACTTCCTGTCTGGCCCTGGCAACGGATTCGTTGGCAGCCCTGGTCGCAGCGCGTGCGACCTTTACTTCTTTATCTGCCGCGGCAAGCTTCTTTCCGGCCTCACTGCGCTCCTTCTTCCGCCGGTTTTCTTCCTGCTTGAGGACCTTGGCCACCTGGTTCCGGGCCTTGGTCCCCTGGTTCTCCAGGGCCTTGATGACCTGCTTCTCAAATTCAGGGATCGATTGCTGGACCTGGTCGAGGATCTTGGCCACAATTGCCTTCTTGACCGCCTCATCAAGCATCTCGAGCAGCTTCTCCAGTTCCTTGCTGCGCAGTTCGTCCATCATCGCTTCGAGATCCGCGGCGGAAATATCAAAGTTCATCCCGTCCATCTGCTGCACCAGCTCCTCGATGTCGATGTCCATCTCTTCGAGCAGGTCTTCCCAGAACTCCTCGAATTCTTCCATCTCCAAGTTCTCGCTGAGCAGGTCGTATGCATCGGTTTTGAGGGCATCGACGACCTTCTCACGAGCCACTTCCCTCGTTGCCTTCTGAAGCTCCATCTCCGCCTTTTTCCGCGCCAGCTCTCTGGCCTCCTGCTTCAGCCGCAGCCGCTGCTCCTCAAGGTGCCGCTTCACCAGGTATGGGACGACCGTGGAGACGCCCACGATAACGTGCAGAACGATCGAAACGATGATGAAGATCCGGAGACGGGTGCTGATCTTGCTCTTGGTAGACATGGCGTTTCAACGTGAATGATTACGGTCAAAGATCGAAAGATTGCCCCAAGAATAACCGAAAACGAATTCTTAGACCCGCATGACGCAGGTGATGAAGATGCTTCATAGAGACGTGTAAATGACGGCGAAGGAGACGCCTTCCACGTCCAGAATGGTCAGGACATCGATGACTGCCGCGATGTTGCGGTACTTGGTCTCAGCATCCGCTTTGATCAATACGTGCTTGAAGCCGGTCTCCAGGATCTTTCTGTCCAATTCCTCTTTGAGCTTTGCCGGCTCGATCTCGTCTTCGTTAAGAAAGAAGTGATCGTCCTTGCTGATGGTGATGCTGAGTACCCGCTCATCGAGAGAAATGACTTTCGGATTCTCCGCGCGCGGCAGCGTCACATCCAGTGCCCGGCTCTCTTCGTGGAAGCTGGTGGCGACCATGAAAAAGACAAGCAGCAGAAAGATCACATCCATAAGCGGAGTGATATCGACGTCAGTCTTTTTTCTCTTGTTTTTCTTTCCCAGAATCCTCATCAGTTTTGTCTCTCTGCGGAGAGCCTTTCGGTGAGCTGCGCCGGCGTGATACTCGGATCATCTTGGTGAAAACCACATTCAATTCGCGCGTGAGCCGGTCGATCCGGCGGATGAAATAGCCCTCGGATGTAAGGCAGAGGATGGCAATGATCAGACCGCGGACGGTGGTGTCCAGAGCCGTCGTGATGCCATGAGCGAGGGTTTCCTTTTTGCTGGCGAGGTCGAGCTGGCCAAATGCGTACATCATGCCGAGAACTGTGCCGAGCAGCCCGAGGAGCGGAGCAATCTTGGCGATGCTGGAGAGAATATCCAGGTTGGCGTTCATTTTGTTTTCTACCTCGTCACCGGCCGTTTCCACCGCTTCTTCAATGCCCGCGTTGCCCTGGCGGTACTCCTCCAACTCCGCGGCCAGGGCAACCCCGAGCACGGTCTGATTCCCCTGGCAGGCTGCGACGGCTCCCGCCAGGTCCTGCTTCTGAAGGTCTTGCTCGATACTTCCCAGGAGTTGGTCGTCTACAAATCGTTTTCGCCGGGTCCGAATAAGACGTTCGATTATCACCGCCAGGCCCACGACCGAGGCGACAAGCAGGCAGCCGTAATCCACGGCGATAATGAGGCCAGTGACTTGCCCGGTGCGCGCCGCGTCCAGCGCTTCGGGATGGATGAAAAACTTAAGAATGATTTCGCCTGGATTTGCCATTGGATGCTTTGCCTCTGTGACGAGTGCGTTCCACGGAGCTCGGGGCCTTATGAACGCGGCGCTTCGAGCGGATGAAAAATGTCAAGTCTGGTGTACTGGAGTGCCGCAGTATGGTCGAAGCCCATTTTGTTCTCAAACACACTCGACCGCCTCTTCGCTGCGAGCCTGCCAGAGCCCTCAGGTTGTTCGTACCCAGGCGGCAGATTCGAAGAGTCTGTTGTTGCGTTTTCTTTTACCAATATCGTTCCGCGGGAGCTACTCTCAGGGCATTAACAGTGAGACACGACATCCGCATGCTTGGGAAGAAAGAGGAAGAGAAAATCAGAATTAAGAAATAATACTCCCTGAACAGCTACTGACTTAAAGACCTTAAAAGTCACAGGAGAAGATTACTGTACTGGTTCATCGCCACGGCGGATCAACCTATCAGTCCGGGGCACGGCGTATCCCGCCGTGCGGCCATCCTGTACACGGATCTACGCGGGTTCACGGTGCTGACTCAGGAGCTGTCTGCGGACGACATCTTCAAGATCATTGCGGATTACCAGTCTCGACTCGTGCCCATTATTCAGAAACATGGTGGCAGTATTGATAAGTTTCTTGGGGACGGAATCATGGCGACTTTTGGAGCCGCAGTGCCGACGGATACGTACGCGGCTGATGCGGTACGAGCGGTTCTGGAGCTGCAGCAGGCCGTGGCAGATTGGAATGCGTTGAGATCCAAGGCCGGGGAATGTGCACTGAACGTTGGGATGTCACTTGCTGCCGGCCCCGTCATCTTCGGGGCAGTGGGAGACCAAAGCCGGCTGGAGTACACGGTCATAGGAGATGCTGTTAATCTTGCTGCCAAGCTCGAAAAACACACCAAGGTCGAGGCAGTTCAAGCACTGGCCAGCAGCCATGTTCTGAACCTGGCACACGGACAGGGGTTGGAGGCGGAACACGTCTTTGAAAGCCGAAAGCAGGTAAACGTGGCGGGAGTCAGCGGACCCATGGATGTAGTGGTACTGAGCAGGTGAATGCATGTCACAGCTTGAACTTCTCCCGGCTATTTCAGCTCGAGGTTGTCCGGCATGACGCGCTGCCGCCAGTCCGTTGTCTTATCTTCTTCAAGGCTACACCTCGCAAAATCATAGGCACGGACATCCTGCCCGAAGCCATCTAAAGCCAAGCGTCCAGCATTCACCAACCGCTGCCAGAACAGCAAACACATCACTTAGCCGAGACCACCCACATCGGATAACGTAGTACAGGCCTTTCGTCACATTATTCCTATGAAAACAAATCTCTTCATTCTCATCTCAGCATTCCTCAGCATCCAGATTGCCCGGGCCGAGACGGCTCCATCCACAGCGCCTGACGAATTGACCGAGGGCGAGAGAGCGTTTCAAGAGCTTCTGACTGGTGCGATCCTTCAGGGCTCGTTTACAGAGGTCCGCAATGACAAAGTGGTTGTTTCCGGGGAGGAGAAATACACCATCGAGAGCGTAAGCAAAACCATAGGCAATCTCTGGCTTTTCAAGGCACGAGTTCAATACGGCAACAAAGACGTTACCGTTCCGATGCTCTTAAAAGTGGAATGGGCCGGGGAGACGCCGGTCGTCACCTTGACGGAACTGTCGATACCAGGGCTCGGCACCTACTCGTCGAGGGTAATCTTTTACAATCAGAAGTACGCCGGCACCTGGAGCGCCAACGACCACGGCGGCCATCTGTTCGGGAAGATCATCAAGAAATCGGATGGGAATATTCGGCCGGAGAAGTAGTTCACTCCTCTGACGCGATGTCGGTTGCACCAGACTTGTGCTGTTTTCCTGTCCTTAATAGTATCCGCTAGGTCGTGTCCCCTGTTACCAGACCAACAAGGCTTCAACCATGAATTATGCTTTTATGAGTTTTTCCTGTCCGGAACTTTCGTTCGCAGAGATGCTGTCAACCGCCACAGAGATTGGATACGACGGTATCGAACCCCGAACTGTCTCAAACCATCAACATGGTGTGGAGGTCGAAGCGGATGCAGCGCTGCGTGACAGTCTCCGACAGCAGGCCGCGGATGCCGGCGTCGTCATTGCCTGCGTTGCCTGTTCCGGCAGGTATGCTAACCCGGCTGATTCGGACGAACACGTTCAGGGCACTCGCGATCATATCGATCTGGCCGCCGACATCGGTTGCACCAGGCTCCGCGTTTTTGGCGGCGGTCTTGGTGAAGGGCTGAGCCGTGAAGATGCCGTTGCCCATGCTGGAGAAGCCCTGAAGTCACTGGCCGACCATGCAGGAGAGAGAGGGGTCACCGTCTGCCTCGAGACTCATGATTCCTGGTGCGATCCACGAGACGTGGCCTCTCTGATGGAATACGTGGGGCATCCCAACATCGCAGTAAACTGGGATATCATGCACCCCGTACGGACGGGATTCGCGACCATGGAAGAATCGTACGAGATCCTCAAGCCCTGGGTGAGGCACGTTCATTTTCATGACGGCACGTCTGATGGGCTCTGCCCGATTGGAGAAGGTGACATCGACCACCAGGTCGCGGTTCAGTTGCTGCAGAAAGATGGTTACGAAGACTTTCTGAGCGGCGAGTGGATCGGCTGGACACCTCACGAGGAACATCTGCCCGTCGAATTGGCGACAATGAGAGGGTATGAATCTTAGGCTGGTCA
>JASLXP010000179.1 GCA_030740295.1 Planctomycetota bacterium | reverse complement strand
GGGTCTGGACCGGCATACGTGCACAGAAACTCGGACTGATCGATGAAGTGGGTGGCCTCATGAACGCGCTCAACCTGGCCAAGAAGCACGCAGGCTTCAAGCCGGAGAACAAGCTGGAGCTCAAAGTCTATCCCCGCAAGAAAACCATCTTCGACATGTTCGGAGCTAAATTCGAAGACGCCCGCACTCCGTCACTCTCGAAGCTCCTGCCTGCCCGAATGGCGCCGTCGCTTATGCAGACGCTGAAGATTGCGTTCGAACTGGCCGAACGGCAGTTTCTGATTCACATGCCATGCGCCATCGATGTGAAGTGAATCAGGCTGATTCTTTCGCAAGAATTCCAATGTGTGTTTTTTAGTGCACGCTTTAGCGTGTTCTGTCGCCCGCCCGGAAACACGCTAAAGCGTGCACTTCGAACGCATTCAAGATGGTGACACTCGATTTCAACTCTCCACGATCCCACTATTCCTGTCCTGGGAATCCTACTTCTCCACAATCCTGATCTCATCCAGTTCAATCACAACATCTGCACCGGGGATCATGTCCAGCCCAATGCCGATTCGGTTGATGTCGCGCGGATGCGTGGGGAACTCCTGCTTGCCTTTAACATATCGGTAAGTCCGGTCACCGACGACCGTTTGCCACTGCTTCATATCCACCTTTTCTTCCGGCGGATGCAGGGGGCTGTATTTCACATTCTGCTGCGCCCAGTCTTTGGAACGCAGATGAAAGATGATTGAGTTAACGCCCTGACCACGATAGCGGAATCGGTAGTGACTTCGGAAAGGTTCATCAACCTTCGGCGCGCCGGGTGAGATTGAAAAAGAAATGTGGCCATTCTTCTTCGCTGTCTTGGGGTACTTAACGCTCAAGTAGGCGATACCATCCCTGATTTCGTGTGTGCAGACAGCTTCCGGTGAGGGCTCTTTCCAGACACTGAATTCCGGTTTCTTGTCCTTGAAGTCGTAGAGCAACAGAACTTTATTGGGGAATTCCATCACTGCAAATCTGGATGTGTTGGAGAAAGCAGACTTCGTGGGTGCAAATGCATGATACCTTGGCGAACCATCGTCTCTCGGTCGGTTCCGATAGAAGTTGATGTACCAGAAGTCTCCAGGCTGGGGGGCGAGGGCGTGAATCGCTTTGTAGGGGAAGGCCATTTCAAACTGGAATCCGCGGCCCAAAGGCTTCACCTTGTACTCGACGTCGAAATTCACTTTGCGAATAGCGTGTCGGTCTCCCGTACTCTTATAGCCGTCAAAGAACTCGCCCCGCGCATTGACCATGAAGAGGTGGTGCTGGTCCAACTTGGCAACACCGGCTTCGTCGAACCCCTCCTGATCTGTGCAGAAGTAGACTTCGATGGAGTCGTAGCTGTAGATCTCGCCATCACGCGGCACTTGCGTCGGCGGGAGGACAACCTTGCCAGTTTCGTGTGCTCTGCCGGCGACATAGAACCTGTCCCGATCGTGGGCAGTGAAGATTTCGGTCTTTGCCTTTACCTTCTTGCCCGTTGCATTATCCCTCATGAGCAGTGGGCTCATGCCTTTCCATTCCGTCAGGTCGCCGTCAACTGATATGGGTACCTTAGCCTTGGGGCAGGCAAACGTGGCCCTTGTGATATCGTCTTTAAACCCACCCAGCTCGAAGAAAGGCTTGTGCGCCTCCTTGTAGTACCTGGTCTTGACGCGATACATGCTTCCCGCCCTGGTCTTGGCAACGGCGTTTGCCAGAAGCTCCTGCATCTGCTTCCTGATCTCGGGAGGGTAGGTCTCCTTCCAGTACAACTGCCTGGGAAGGCGCTCTACATGTTTGTAGAGACCCGTAGGCAGGTAAGACCACCTGGTCTTTTCCCAGCGGTCAATGCCGAGGGTGAAAAACTCTTTCATCTCACCGGCAGCCGGGCCAAACTGCAGGCGGCAGAACTCGTCCAATTCCGCGTCAACATCAATATCAGGGTTCCAGAGGAGCTTGTAGTAGAGGTAAAGAGCCTGACCGTTTTGTGCCATCGAGAGATAGCCCCCGTTGAGTACCACGCCTGCAATCTTGTTGCGGTTCTCGCTGTAGATCCTCTTCAGAACATGAGGCGCATTGAAGGGCATCGGCTCAAAAGTGATCTGGTAGGGCTTGATGGGATAATGGCTCCAGATCAGCATCCGCTCCTTTGAGTATTTATTGATCACCTCAAGCTCATCGATGTTCTGTTTCCAGTACCGCTCTTCCTTCATGAAAGGTTCGATTACGCTGTTCCACACTTTGCACAACAGCAGGTTGTCCGGCAGCGTTCTGTCCTTAGGGATCTTTGTCCATCCGCCGTAGAGAAGTGTAGTAACGACCTTGTCCGGCCATCTTTTCTTCACTTCTGCGCAAAGTCTGGAAATGTAGCCCCAGATCAGCTTCATCTGCCTCTCGCCGATTGGTGCCTCCCAGTCAATCAAGGGGCTGCAGTTGTCACAGTGACATCCGGGGAAGCCATCATTGGGAAGCCACAGAATGTACTTCTTGTTAGGGGCCATCAGTTCCCAGCCGAACAGCCTGAGGTCCTTCCCGCCCCTGTACCACTGGTCAATAGCCTTGATGTGCTCCTCGAAGCCTTCCTCATCGCTGTAACATCTCTGCGACGAATGAGGCCCTTTCTTGCCCATCATCCTGGTGCCGTCCTTTCTCAGGGCAAATATGTGGGGCTTGTCCGGAAAGACTTCATGCCACCGGGTATCGGTATGGTTGGCAACATTCATATGTACCGAGGAAGCCCTCATCAGTGGCGACCGCCAGAGGACCCTCCTCCGCCGCTCAACTCGATACTGTGCAGGCATGTATTTGGCGTCTTGTCCGAAGGGGGTGGGCAAATTCCCGTAGCTGCTGCGGCGGTGATAGAACACCGGCGCGTCCTGGTATGACACGGGTGGTATGCTCAGGATTTTCCCGGTGAAGTCCGGAGCGCATTCACCAAGTTCACCCCAGTGGTACCAGCGCATGCCCACAAATCTCTCGAGCAAATCAACGACGGCAAAGAGAGTTCCTCTGCTGACGTTCTGCGTGTAGATGTTCAAACGCCGTGGAGGCCGGTTCGCAAAGGGTGACAGGCAATCACGGCCGGAGAGGATGAGTCCCCCTTTGAAGCGGATCACTTTAAAACCGTCCAGCTTGAATTTCTGACACTCGGCAAACACTCGCTTTACCGTCGGCTCATCTACCGGGCCGATGTAGAGATGCTCGCCGGAAGGAACCCTGTCCGTGACGATCTCAAAGTCTGCACCCGTACACTTGTCCAGGTACGTCTTCAGCAGCTTTGCGATTTCCGGGTAATACCAGTCATCAGTATCAACCGTGACAATCTTGACTTTTGCCTTGCCGTCTGCTGCCAGAACCAGGTCTCCCAGTTCCTTTGTGAATGTCAGAGATACGGGCGTAAGCCCCTTCGATTTCCAGGGCTCGGCCATTGCCGGATAGAGTAGATCCTCTGCCACGGGCACCGGTTGAGCAAACAGTGTGGTATCAAGACTCATGGCACTGATGAGAACCACAAGACCCGCCAGCACTGCGGGCTTCTCTTTCTCTCGCTCCATTCATGCTCCTTTTGGGCGGTCCGTTTCAGTGCTCGAAGATCATGCGGCGCTACTGCATCCTCTGGCACAGATCATGGAAGTAACGTTGCAGGGCTTCCTGGATGTGGTGCGGCACGGGCGATTCGTACCCGGCCAGTAGTTCCTCGACTCTTTCGTGTGCTCGCTCCAACATCGAGCGGGCATCGCCGTGCCCGCCGCTGAGGTCGAACGCGTCGTCCTGGAAGAACTCATCCGACCGCATCAGATCGATGGTCAGATCATCGTCCAGGAAATGGCCGCCAGGGCCGATCCGCTGGAGGTTCTTGGCGGCAAGCCGGAGGTCGTCGGTGCGGACACCTCGAACGATGTGCCGGGCCGCGCGCCAGTACGCCTGCTGGATGACCATCATCTCGGCGGACATTCCCACGGCGTTGTGACAGGAGCCGAAGCCGGCGAGGACGTTCGCTCCCGAGGCGTGGGCCGCGAGCATGAACAGCATCCCTTCGGCGCCGCTTTGCGGGTCATAGCGGTACGTCATCGTGCCTCCGCATTCCGCACCCGTTGGCATGCTCTCCGCCTGCCCGAGCTGCACTGCGGCAATCTTCCAGAGCACTTTATCCATAGTGTAGTAGAGGTCCGCCCCGTTCTGCAGATCAGTCACCGACAGTCCAGACACGTATTGCACGGGGTGACCCGGGCGAAGCAGCTGGGTCATCAGGATGACCATGAGCGCCTCGATATGGGACTGGAGAAGGCTCCCCGCCAGAGAGTACGGCCCGGTCGAACCGGCCATTGGGCAGACGGTCGGCACGATGGCAAAGCCGCGCGCCACGGAGCGCCTGAGCAGTTCGCAGTTCACGGAGTTCATTACGAGCGGCGAATCCACCGCCACCGCGGACGTGAGGATGCGAGCCGGGTCGCCGTTCGGCGCGAGGAGCGTCGCGACATCCATCCATTGCTCGAAGCTCTCCAGGCTGGCCGCCATCACCTGGTAGTGGCGAGTATGGTTGAGCAGGTGGGTCTCCAAAGCGCGCAAACTCGATATCGGGCCGGGCACGTCGGTGACGGGATAGTCCATGCGGCTGATACCCACTACGGGTTCCAGTTGCTCCGCGACGATGGTATGTCTGCGAACATCCTCCAGGCAGGGATGACGCGGCTCTCCGGTCCGGTAGTCGATGATCCAGGGGTCGGTCACGATCGCCAACCCATACTGGCTGTCTCCCCCGATTTCCCAGGACTCGCCGAGAATGTTGCCGATGGTGTAACAACTCGGCACCTCGGACATCAGTTCCAGGCACAGGGCGCGGGGCAGGCGTAGCCGGCCGGAGACTTTATCCACTGCAGCACCCCTACCTTCAGCCGTGGTGAGCAAGGCTTCGTCCTGGATGACAACTCCGTCCCGCTCGATGTGCGACCAGGCCGCCTCTCGAATCTGTTCGACCTGCGCGGGTGACAACGTGCTCCAGGTCCATGGTATGTTCATTTTCATCAAAGTTCTGTCTCCGAGCAGTCATGATAACCGTCCCGTTCTGTCTCGGCACTCAGGGGTCGCCTACCTGGACGCGTCCGATGCCGCGAGCGAACAGTAGGGAGGGTAGGGCCCGGCTATTTTCATAGGCGAGCCACCCGTCCTACGCTGGAGTTTGCTTCTGAGCCACGCGAGAGACAGCCGGACTCCTGCCCGTCAGGGTTGGTAAGGCAGCCGAAAGACTGATTCCGCTCTCAATGATTTCGCATTCAGCGTATCGGGCAATTACACTCGCTTGAAGACAGGCCTAAAGCGATGACGGTCCTACTGGAGCCTTCTGGCCAGGCCCGATTGACTGAGTGACGAAACCAATTGAGCGGAGTAAAGGCAACAATGAAACCGATCCTTTTCAGCCTGATATTGACAGGGCCCCTTTTCGGATACGAGAACCTTCTCGAAAACGGGGATTTCCGTGAGATTCAACCCGGCCGGGATTTGCCTGCCGGATGGTCTCCCAATGTTCACCTGCATGAAGGCGCTGACGGAGAGGTCACCTGGGACAATGGCGCGCTCAAGGTCGTGAATCGTTCGCCCAAAGCTGCATGGGTGCGCGCCAGCCAGCAACCGATTGCCGCAACGCAGGAAAGACTCTACCGGTTCGCCTGCCGGGCCCGAGGAAATGCGCGCGTGCTTTTCGTGATGTATGAGTTCCGGACCGGTAAGAAGCCTTACCTGACGCACAACTTGGCGCAGTTTATCCCCGGGAAGGAATGGCAGTGGAAGTCGGGCATCGTGAAGACTGGTCCCGACGCGGACTTTTTCAAAGTCTCGCTCATTTCCAATCAGGCCGGTGAAGTATGGTTCGACGATGCCACGCTGTGGGATCTTGGCGATCCGCCCAGTCTTGTGGTCCCCGCCGCTCCGAGGGAACGGCGGACCGAGCCGTTCTTCATTCTCGATGGCCGCGGCAAGGAATCGTCCGAGCCGACGCGGGCATTCCTTTCGTATGACCGCAATGCTCTCCACGCTCGCTTCGAGTGCATGGAAAGCCAGGTGCCCAAGATGAAAAGGGCATCCAAGACAGACGGGATGTCTGTGTTCGCAGACGACTGCATCGAGCTCTTCCTGAATCCATCGAGAGGGCAGACAAATTACTTCCAGATCGGCGTCAATGCTGAGGGTGCGCGAGGTTTCGTTCGCCGGTCGGAGAAGAGTCAGGGGCTCTTCACAAGCTGGTACGATTCTCCGCGGACAGCGAAATCTCCGAAGTGGACACCGAACGTCAAAGCGACGGCCAGGATCAGGGGCGACCGATGGGAAGTGATGCTTACCGTGCCCTGGAAAACCATCGGCGTGACGCCCAGGCCGGGTCTGGTGATCCGCGCGAATTTCACCCGGCGACGGAACCTCGGAGGGGAAGAGAACGCAAGTTGGGCCTTGATGGAAGGGACTACCTTCCACGCCCCGTCGCAGTGGGGACGTCTCATCCTGGCGGCCGATGCCGCAAGCCCTGCGGGGCGGGCGCTCAAAACGCCGAAACTGCCGGCCCCGCCTGTCATCCCCTCGTCACCCGATGCAAAGCCGGCCTTCGGGATCCGTGCTTTCCACACTCAGGCGCCCCTGAGTACCCAGCTCGAAGAATACAAAAGACTCGTCCGGACCCTGGCAAAGCTCCGCTACAACACGCTCTTCCTCGAAGTCAATGAGAAGCTCCAGTATGAGCGGCATCCCAGAATCGCCTCGCCCACGGCTCTTTCCAAGCCGGAGATGCGCAAGCTTGTCGAATTCTGCCAGGGCCTCGGATTCGAAGTGATCCCGCAGGTGCAGACCTTCGGCCACTTCAGTTACGCCCTGCGCCACGACGCGTACCGTTCCCTTTCCGAGAATGCGGAACCCCATAAGCGATGGGGATTCTGGAATTACTGCCCGTCCAACCCCGAAACCTACAAGCTGGTCTTCGACCTGTTTGAGGAAGTGATCGAGGTATTCAAGCCGAAGCGTTTCCACATCGGGCACGATGAGATCACCTTCGCGCCAATCGGTGTTTGCGAGCGATGCAAAGGGACACCGGGGCACGAGCTTTTCGCCAATGAGGTGCTCAAGCTCCACGCCTGGCTCAGGAAACGAAAACTGGAAGTAATGATGTGGGGTGACCACCTTCTGGCCGAGCACAACGGCCGTCCCCCTTACAACACCGCCAGAGCTCTGGACCGGATGCCTCGCGACATCGTCATTTGCGACTGGCACTATCGAGGGGATGACGACTTCCCTTCGGTGCGATTCTTCAAGAAGCAAGGATTCCCGGTCATCGCGTGCGGGTGGTTCAATCCAGTGAACGTGTCGAACTTCACGAAGGCGGCATCAGAAGCGGGCGCCGAAGGTTACTGCATGACCACCTGGTGGCGCCCGGAGCGAATCGCCAACACCGCTCGAACCGCGGCAGCAGTAGCTCTCAGCGCACAGTTTGCATGGTCCCCGAAACAATCTCTCGACAAGCTTCCCTGGCATCCAGGCCAGGCATTCCGCCAGGTCCATTTTCCCGCTCGCCCCAAAGCAGCTTTCCGCGCCCTCGACATCAGCGGTCAGGCATACTCGCCGTTGTCTGAGACTGACGTGGCTCCGGCCCCGAAGGGAATCCTCGCGGCGAACGGAGTTCCCTTTGCCATCGGGGACCAGGTCATCGTTCTGGACAAGAACCGGCCCAAGGTCTGGCAGACGCCTGTTGGCGGGCCGGTACGTTCGCTGCACTTTCTCCACTGCACCACGCGGCCGCCAAGAAATGTTGACCATCTCTACGACCGGCACCGAGTGCTGCCCGGACTGGTCGGATTCGTGGTCGTTCATTACGCGGACGGAAGCTCCGAGCGGGTGAGACTCCTTTACCGTCGTAACATCACGCAATGGAATTCAAGGCTGGGCGCGGGCGAGTGCGACCTGGCCTGGCAGGGCCGCCGCAAAGACGGAGCGCTCGTCACTCTCTGTGCCTGGGAGTGGCTTAATCCTCATCCTGAAAAGCCCGTGGCGGGTATCGATCTGGCGCGCACCGGTGACAAGGTCGACCTGATGGTGTTGGCCATTACCGCGGCGGGGGGTGAGTGATGATCCAAGGATTGTGCGTCCACAGACTTCAAGACCAGGTATTGAAGCCCGGCTCTCCCCAGGACGGAGCCACGACGAAGTGATCCTGGGACGTGGCCAGATGTTCAAGGAGGTGGCGGTGGTGGGATCGCACCAGATCCGCAGATTCCTCATTATGAACAAGGTTTGTCATCTCGTACGGATCTTTGTTGAGGTCAAAGAACTGCCACGGCTTTCCGCCCGTCGGATCGCCGAGCGCCGTGTACTTGTACCGCGGGGAGCGGAAAGCGCGCCACATCTCCCAGCC
>JASLXP010000178.1 GCA_030740295.1 Planctomycetota bacterium | reverse complement strand
TGAATGAAGAATGGCGATTGATGATTGTTGATTTTTGAAAGCAGAAATGCTGAGCTCGAGAGCTCGGTCAGCAGATTGGCTGGGCATCCAGTGCTTGAACTTCAGAAATCAGAATTCAACAATCGTCACTCTTCATTCAATTGGGAAAGCGCGAGCCGCGGCTTTCAAAACGCTGATGAAAGGAAGACCATTGCCTTGTCTCGAAGCGGCCGAGACTTTTCTGTTGGATGGAATTGAATGGAGAATGACGATTGATGATTGTTGATTTTTGAAAGCAGAAATGCTGAGCTCGAGAGCTCGGTCAGCAGATTGGCTGGGCATCCAGTGCTTGAACTTCAGAAATCAGAATTCAACAATCGTCATTCTTCATTCAGTCCTGAAAGCACATTCCATCGTCAAAGCTCGTCAATAGGAGGACCCACATGGAAAACCTTGTCGATCTCGTCACCCTCAACATGACGCGCGGGGTGGGTTCGATCATCTATGGCCGATTGCTGGAGTTCTTTGAGACCCCGTCTGCCATCCTTGACGCGTCCGAGCGCGACCTTCAACAAGTGTCGGGCGTTTCGGGCAAAGTCTCTTCCGCAATCATAGGCATGAGCAGAAGCATGGGCGAGGATGAGATCGCTTTTGCGGAATCGCTCAGCGTGCGAATCATCACGCAGGAGAGCTCTGACTATCCGCAGGCACTTCTCTCCATTCACGATCCGCCCCTTGTGCTTTATGTCCGTGGCGGCTTTGAAGATCGGGACGCCCTCGGCATGGGCCTGGTCGGTTCGAGGCGGTGTTCGCACTATGGCCGTGTTCAGGCGGAACGTTTCGGGAGCGACCTTTCCAGGATGGGCTTCACCATTGTCAGCGGGCTTGCCCAGGGCATCGATACTTCCTCGCATGAGGGCGCGCTCAAAGCGAAGGGACGGACCATCGCTGTCCTGGGTAATGGGCTTTCGCACGTCTATCCGCGGCAGAACGCTCAGCTTGCTCAGGAAGTCGCGGACAGTGGTGCAGTCATCTCGGAATTCCCGATGAAAACCCGCGTCGACGCAAGACATTTCCCGCAACGCAATCGACTGATAAGCGGGCTCTCACTCGGGGTCATGGTGGTCGAGGCGAGTAAGCAGAGCGGTACTCTTATCACAGCTAACTTTGCGCTCGAACAGGGCCGCGAGGTCTTCGCTCTCCCCGGCCGCGTGGACAATCCAACCAGCGCCGGCACCCACAGATTGATTCAGCAGGGAGCGAAACTGGTCACTTCTCCATCTGAAGTGGTCGAAGAACTTGGCCCGCTTGCCAGTGTTATTGATCCGCTCGAGGATGAGCCGGTCGACCCGCGAGCAATGAACCTCAACAGCCGCGAACGCGAGATATATGAGACCTTGAGCCACGATCCGCTCCAGGTGGATGACATCATTCGGATGACCGGCATCCCCGCCTCCAATGTGTTGAGCACGCTTACGATTCTTGAGATGCGCCGGCTCGTGAAGCAGCTCGCGGGAAAGCGATTCGTGAAGGCATAATGGGTTTGCAGCTCTCTTTACTCCGCACCCCACTTTTCTATCTTCAACTGTGGCTCGATTCGAGATTCCACAGCCTGCATGCCGTCATCGATGAAGGAGCGGTAACGTTCGCAGCTTAACGCGTTGTTATTATTGGGGAACATCTTCTCAAAGAGCTGAAAGGTCTCGACGCAGAGCTCTTCGTCGCCTGCAAAAGAGCGGTAGTAGTAGACCATGGCGCGGGAATACAGGAGCGAGGCCGCGTATGAGTTCTCAGGATATTGCTTGATGAATTCGTCAATCTCTGCGGCCCCGGCCGCACGGCGGGAGAGGTCATTTTTATCAAGCATGAGGCCTATGAGTGTGTAGTAGATGTGGGGGCACTGGGTGCTCTCCGGATAGTCCTTCAAATATTTTCGGTACTCTCTGATTGCGTCTTCGTTCATCTTCTTCGACGAATACTGTTGGGCAATTTGGTTCTGATATGAGAGGCAATAGATGTCATTGGGAAAGAGCTCGATGTAATCGCGCATGGCATCGATGAAGTCCTCGTGCGAGAGGTATGCCTGGGCGATTGTGATGATTGCCTTCTGGGCCGTCCGTGCAGTGGAAAACTTGCGGTACCTCAGAGTGATGGGCCTCAGGCGGCCGATGAGGTAGGCAGCAGCGGTGATCAGTTCCTGTTCAAGCTCATCAATTGCTTTTTTTGCCGTTTCGATTTTCAGGTCCTCTTCGCTCTTTGGTTCCTCTTCGCCCTTTCTCTTTTTCTTCTTTTTTTTCTTCTTCCTGGCCTTTTCTTTCTTTGATTTTATTTTCCTGCTCTGTTCGTCCTCTGGCTTTTCCTTTAACTGGTCTGCCTTTTTCGCGTCCTCCTCTTTCTTCGCCTGCTCGGCTTCCTTTGCTTTTTTCTCCTCTTCGGCTTTCTTAGCTTTTCTCGCCTTTTCGAGCTTCGCTAAAGCAGCCCTGGCAACGCTCAGCTCAGATTTCTTTTTTGCCAGAGCGGTTTGGTTCGCCTGTGTCGCGTTGATCAACTTTTGAGATTCAACACGGTCGGCCTGTCGTTGTGGGTCTTTATCATAGTTGGCCGCGCTGGGGGTGTGGCTGTAATCGTTGACAAGTTTCGTTCTCAATTCATCGGCACGTTTCTTGTTGCCCAGTTTCTCGTACAAAGGAATCAGCATGCTTATCGACGAGATTTGAACACTTTCCTGACGATAGAGTCGAAGCATGGCCTCGTATTCCCGGGCCGCGTCCGCATCCTTCTTCAGCGCCGTCAGACATGTGACGATCTGAGAGTGAACGGAAGAGCATTCATCACGACCGGCATAGTCCTTCAAAATGCTGCGATATTCCTGAATAGCTTTTTGATGCTCTTTCCTGCCATACCAGAACGTCCCGAGCTGCTGTCGATAGGTGAATGCGGATTCGGGAAATGCCTCGGCATAGCGGTGAATGACGGCCGCATATTTTGGGGGGTCGGGCTGGTAGGACTGGTAGATTGAGATCAGGGTGGTGTATGCACTTGATGCGTAGCCGCCCTCCGGATAGATGGAGATGACCTCCTCGAGAGCTTTTACTGCCGCCGCGTATGCCTTATCCACCTCTACCTTCTTTGCCGCGGCTGCATCGATGTCCGCTTTCTTTTTTGATGTCTGCGACGTTTTCAGCAGGGCGGCCCACTGCGTGCGGGTAGCGTGTGCCTGCGTGAGAACTTTACTGGCGATGGGATACGCCTTGTAGCTTGCGAGGTATTTGAAATAACGTTTTGTGCGCTCACTCTTGAGCGCTGCGATGGTCTTCTTGTAGATCTCGAGTGCATCTTCGGCTGAAAGATAAGCAGCGTGTGAACGAATTGCGTAGATATTCCGGGGCTGTTCCGCGGCGACTCGTTTCAGCATCTTCAGGATTTCCGCCTGAATGCCATCGGGGAACTGGCTCGAATCGAACCTGAATTGCCCGCTGTAGAAACTGCCTACCTCCTGGGCAAGGCGGCCTGCCTCTCCGGTTGGCGCCCGGTAATCAACGGCTGCACGAAGGCCTCGTTCGAGTGTTTCGAGCGCTTTGGGGCCGTTGCCTTTTACCAGGTAGTGGTGGGCAAGCTCGTACGCGTAGCCCACTCGCCACGGCGATTCGTCAAGGCGCGCCACCAGAAAACTCTCCGCACGCGACTTCAAAACGACGGCTATTTCGCCGGACTTGCCTGGCTTTACCTGGATGGTCTGTTCCGATGTGATGTATCCCTCCGCCTCGATCTCGATCCGGTGCGTTCCCGCCGAGAGCTTCAATTCCAGCGGGGTCTCACCACGTGGTCGTCCGTCAATAACCACCTCGCCGATTACAGGAGTCGCCTTGAATGTAACAGTGCCAATGGGCAGCGGGTCGAGCTTGATCTCGAGAGACGAAGTGCCGGTCAACTGGACGGCTTTCTTCCAGGTCTTGTGTCCGGCCTTTTCGACGCGTATCAGGTATCCACCGGCAGTGAAATCTTTCAGGCTGAGTGGGGTCTGCCCGGCGGATTTGCCATTGATGAAAACGTGCGCGTCTGCCGGTTTGCTGCTGATGCGCAATTCCAGGCTGTCCGCAGACGCGATGCTGAAGCTGGACAGGATGAGCGCCAGGGCCAGGTTACTTTTCATTCTCGTTCCGCCTTTTCCTCATCGTGGTAGAACGACGCGTATCCCGGCGCAAAGGGTCCCTGCGGCAAGATCTGACGTGGCTCGCCGGCAGCAGAGACTCGGACTCTGGCAACCATCAGGCTGTTGTTGTGGCTCCAGACTGCGAAGCGGCGTCCCGTCAGTACTTGAGGATCGTCAAAAGAGAGCACAGGTTGCCCGTCTACTGAGTAGGAAAACTCACTGCCACGCTTAGTGACTCTCAGAATGTACCATTTTCTGTGGAGCTGGTTGGCGTTAATGAGCGGCTTGTTGGTTTCTGCTACGACCTCTGATTTACGGACGATGGCTGTCTTTTTGTTCATCCAGCCACCAAAGATGAAGCTGTAGCCGGAACGGAGATCCTCACCGTCTGCGCAGAGGGTAATGTTGTAATCACGGGCGTAGCTCACATAGCTGCCTCTCTCGCTCGCCATTTTCTGGCCGATGGTGCACTCGATGGAGAAATCCTCCGGCAGTTCGCGTTTGCTCCAGATGGAAACGCCATTGTCGTCATCGAGCATCTTACCTGAGAAGAATGACCAGCGCGGGTCGCACTGCCAGCGATTGCTGACCTGCCAGAGCCCGTCCCCAATCACCCAATCGGTCGGGGCCCTCTCAAACCATTCCGCGTGGACGCCCGGCGCAAAAATCCGGATGCGGGCCTTCTCCGGTGCGACCCCCTGCGCGGTTATTCCTACCTGGCAGATGGCAGGCGGTTCCTTCAGGTGTTCGGTGAAAACTCGTTTTCCATTCAAGTAGCCGAGAATGATTCGTCCGGCCCGGCGGAGGCGAAGGCTACCGGCAGTCTCCTTTGCCAGGGGGTGTTCGGCCGCGACGGTACCCTCTCGCAGCAACTGAAGCTTGACGGCCGGCTGCGATACCAGTTGCAGTTCGAAACTGTCTTGCTGGTGTGCCGACTTGAGCTGAACGCCAAGCGTGCTCGGGACAAGCGCGCCATTCTCGTCCTTGCCTGGAAAGCTCGGTACAGGAACGCGCACGTCGACATTGTCGGCCATCTCTACGCGGTGCCACCATGCCTCCGGCTTGCCCTCTACTTTTGGAGCCTGTATCCAGTCCCCTTCGGCGGACGCCCAGGCACTCATACTGAGCTCGTACAGAAAGACCTGGTGCCTTGGCCGCAGAGGTCTTCGCTCTTTGGAGAAGAAGTCGATCCTGAAATCGCTGAATTTTGCTGTACCGCCCTCCATCAGTATCCCCGCTCTGCCAGTCTCGAAGGTCGTATCGACCGCCTGCAATACCAATAAGGAATCAGCGAAGCCGTTGAGCACGCCGTCATCTATGCTGAGGCCAAGGCTCTGATATCGTTTCAGACTGGCGTAGGCCAAGACACTCCTCACGCCATCCTTGACTCGAACCAACTGCAATTTCCCTCCTTCAGCAGCTAACAGATAGTAGTTCCCGGCGTCCAGGTAGTAGGCGACGACGCCCTGAGTTCCAGAGCCTTTGGTACGAACGCTCACGTGGTATCCATACCATTTATCTTTGCCCAGCAGTGCCAGTGAAGGTGTGCCTGCACTGGCTCGGCAGACGCCGCCGCGCGCGTTCCACTCGCCACCATGAAGCTGCCAGCGTCCCGAGTTCATCCCTGAGAAATCGCTTCGGACCTCCTCGATGCTTTGGACCACAACGTCGTCGAAGAATGTCTTTGCCTTCGAAGAGGTAAAGAGCCCGGCCTTGCCGCCCCGGCTGTTTTTGAGCGTTGCCTGGCCCACCACGTTTCCATCGACTTCGATTCGGACCCGTTCGCCATCCAGTACCGCAGCCAGGCGATTCCACTGTTCTCGATCGTAACCGAGACCCCACGAGAGCAGGGTCCGTTCTTTGCCACTGGAAATCTGCAGAAGCTTCAGCTTGCCCTTCTTGCTGCCCTTGTTTCCTGTCCAGGACAATTTGAGGAAATTGTTTTCGTCCTGCCAGGCGAACAGCAAACCGCAGGCATCCGTGCCTGAAGCGGCCATCGATACCTCGACACGATAGTTGTCCCAGAACCAGTATCCGGCAAGGGCACGGGCCTCCTGGTCATCGGCCCGTCCCACATACTTAAACGCATTCGCGCTTCGGAGTGGATTACGGATGGTCCGCACGTTCCACGTTCCGCTGAGGATTTTCCATTCGGCGGCCTCTCCTTCCCCGCGCATAAAATCATCGGCAAAGAAAATCTTGCCGACTTGCTGCATGCGCGGGCGTGATCTGAATGTGCTCTTCAGATCCCCGGCAAAACCGATTTTACCGCCCCGAAAAGTCGAGTCGAAATGTCGCAGTCTGCGTTCGTTTCCCTGAAAGAGCTCGACGCGTCCGCCTCTTTTGCGCAGCAGGATTTTGCCTGCTTTTGAGAATGGGCTCTTCGTCAGGTGCAGGACGAGTCCGCTTTCGATTTTCTTCAGAGCGACTTCTTTCTCGGCGAAGGTGAGGAGGTAATAGTTTTCAGGGTCCGTGTAGTTGATGGCGACCTGAAGTCCATCGGTCTTCACCAAATCCATCTTGACATCGAAACCGTCTTGCTCGAGTTGCCAGAGGAGTTGGAACTCGATCTTTGGCTGGGGCTGAAGGGGAGCCCAACTGGCTTCAACAAAGGATGGAAGCAGAAATGCGAGCAGGATGCTCGATCGCACGAGGGAGAACACGAGAGAGAAGAGAATGTGGGTGTACGGGGGAATTGTGGAGATGGTCTCTCAGACCGATGCGCAGATCACCAATGCAGACAAATTCCTACTTTTGCAGCGGAACGATTGGCGTATCCCAGCCGGCCATATCTTCCGGCTTAGTGCCACCTTTGCGGCGACCTCGGCCTCGACGCCACGTAGCATTGTAGGGGCCGACGAAACTGACATTTGAATCCGCTGCAATTTTGTCTTCCATGGCGAGCGCCCAGTACACAGCATTGATCAGCATCCGGCGATAGCCATCGTTTTCGATGTCGTTCGATGCACCATAGGTACTGGTAAAGACGCGGCCGGATTTGCCATCTTTGCCCTGATAGGTGCGGGTCCAGGCGGCAGGCACGGGCTTCTTGTTTGGATCGGGCTTGCCGTCGGGCTCCATGCTCATGAGGGGCTGAGCCACCGCGATGGTCTCGTATGGCTTGAGCGGGTTAGCAAAGTAACCGCCGCATTGCACCCACATGTCCTTCACGCCGCGCAGGATCGGATGATCCTTTTTCTCTTCAACGATATCGATGCGTGTGCTCTGGCGATGATTGCCGCCGTAATGGCCGGCCCACTTCTCGCCCAACACCTGGCGGCCGAATCCGCCCTTGTAATCATCGCCACCGAATCCATTGTTGTACTTGGCGAAGGGACTGTCCTTGGGAATCTTGTTGAATGCGTGTGTCGCGGTTCTCAAGCCAATCACCGGGCCGGCCCGGTCGAGGTAATCGACAAAGTGCTGCATCTGATCCTTGGGCCAATTCTGAAAGCGAGTGAAGAGGTACATAAGGTCCGCGTTTTTCAGATTCTCGATACCCGGCACGTTGTTGAAACCGGGCTGGATAGTGCCGTCCGGTTTAACACCAAAGACAACGGTACACTTGAAGCCGTGATGCTTGGCGAGAATCCGCGCCAGCGCGGGGAGGGTTTCTTCTGATCTGTATTCGTGGTCGCTGGCGATGAAGACAATGTGCTTGCCCTTGCCGGGGGCGGAATCGCCTTCGTAAACAATTGGGGCGGCTTGAGAGATAGCGGTCATTTGGATCAGGAGGGCCGTAACGAATGAAATTTTCAGAAGCATGAGAGCAGCCTTCAGAAGGAAGAATAAGTGTATTGCGGCGGTATGCGAATCATTAGACTTGCTGTGCCCGGAATAGCAATTGGGCAAGGCGATTTCCGCCCTGTGGCCATGGCCGGTTGGCTTTTACGCATTTTTGCGTAATACTTTTTTGCGTAATACATAAATGCGTAAAGATCCACGGAGTTTGCAAATGCCTCCCTTTAAGAGCGGAATGGTTGTCGTTGGTAATGACTTCTGTGGTCGCAAACGTGAGATCGGTTCGCTGAAGGAACATATCAGCGGCTGTGACCGGGTCTGTCTCATCGGAGAACGCAGAATCGGTAAGACCTCGCTGGTTTATGAGACGGTGCGGAGGATGCGGGGATATTCTCTTATCTTTATTGATCTACTGGGTGTCAGAACGAGCGACCGGGTAAGCAGGCGTATCCTGAATGGGATCTTCCGTTCGTCTAAGAAGTCGATGCTCACGAAGCTTGCGGGCCATTTTGCCGCCCTGCGCCCCGTACTTGGCTTGGATCCGTCGACCAACACTCCAACACTTTCGCTGTCCCCCGCCACGGCGCCTGCCCCTGAAACTCTGGAGGATGCTATCCAGTATGTGGGACAACAGAAGAAGACGGTCGTGTTCTTCGATGAATTTCAGGCCCTCTATAATCTGCCGGCCGAAACTCAAGAAAGTGTCATCGCCCGTCTGCGGAGCCAGATTCAGTTGCAGGCTGAGACGCCCTATATATTTGCCGGGAGTTTGCGGAGTGAGATGGACCGCCTTTTCTTCAACCACTCATCGCCGTTCTACAAATCAGCGCTACGAGTTGAGCTCGGCCCTCTGCGCCGGGAAGAATTCGAAGAATTTCTCCGCAATGGTTTTGCATCTGGCAAACGATCCATCGAGGACGAACTACTCTCCTTACTTTTCAAGAGGTGCCATGACGTTCCCGGGGATATCCAGCGCCTCTGCAAATGTCTCTGGGTGGAAAGTCAGCCCGGTGATCGATTGACGGCAGGTATGTTGAACAAAGCGCTTCAGCATCTGTTCTGTGACGAAGAGCGTGCCTATACAATTCTCCTGGAAAATGTCTCCAGACAGCAGCTCGAATGCTTGTGCGCACTGGCCGAAGTGGGTGGCTCGGCATCTATGGGAGGAGAATTTCTAAGACTGACAGGTATTCCTAATAACAGTTCCGTTCAGAGAGCATTGAACAGCCTGGTGAAAAAAGGAATCCTGTTTCGAATCGGGAAGCTCTACCGATTCACCGATCCGTTTTTCGGTGAGTGGATCAGAGCCAGAGGGCTCTGAATGACAAGCAGAAGAAAAGCATGTCCCCCGGGCGTAAGCCCGCGGGACATGGCAAGAACAATCTTCAATCTCAAAGGTAGTTGGCGACCAAATGTTACTTGGTTTCCTCTTTCTTCTTCTTTTTTCCAGCGCCTTTGCCCTTTCCAGCGCCTTTGCCCTTTGCTGCGCCCTTGCCTTTACCCCTGCCTTTTTTGAGTGCAGCCAGCTTTTTGCCAAGTTCGGCTTTCTTGGCTACGAGCTCTTTCAATTCCGGGTCCGTTTCGGCGATTTTTGCATAGAGAGCGTTTCGCATCTCTTCGAGTTCTTTCTGCTTCTCACGGATCTTGTCATACTCTTCCTTATGTTCAGGATTTGCTTTGATCAGTTTCTGCGTCTTCGCGTTGACCTTACCGTTAACGCTGCGAAACTCAGACAACAGTTTCTTTGCATCAGCCTGTTTGTCTGCACCTTCTTCGGCGAAGGTGGGTACGTTCAAAACGAACATTGCGGCGAGGCCGCTGAGCATTACTCCAAATCTGTTCATAGGAGACTCCTGTCAAAATGGGTTAAACGACCCGTCACGCACGGGGGGAATCTGTGAACATAGTTTGAACGACATACAAGTCAAGATGGAATTGACCGTGTAACAGGGCGCGCGATAGCGTCCCTGCCACCTCTTTTGTGCAGAGGGATGAGATTGAATGGTGAGACCATAAACGCGAAAAGTGGACCTTTCTGCCGTCCTGACCATCAGCCATTTAACCATTGACCATCAATCATCAACCATGACTGCCAGACCAAACATCCTTGTAGTAATGACCGACCAGCAGCGCTTCGACACCGTGGCCGCGCTCGGCAACGACCTCATCCAGACTCCTGTCCTCGACCGTCTCGTTCATGAGGGAACGAGTTTTACCTCGGCCTACTGTCCTTCACCTGTGTGCGTCTCTTCACGATGCAGTTTTGTGCTGGGACAATACCCCCATCAGACCAACTGCACATCCAACGAGCCGATGCCCGAAGAAGGCACGTCCATCATGCAGTATCTGAATGAGGCTGGGTATCAGACGCACGGCATAGGCAAAATGCATTTCAGCCCTGACAGCCGCCGAATGTGGGGCTACGAGAGCCGTGTCTACTCAGAAGAAGGTGGTGGTAATGACGACTTCAAGGATTTCTTAAACGAGAACAATTACCAACACATCGTTGCTCCTCAAGGCGAACGAAGTGAGTACTACTACATCCCGCAACCCTCACAGTTGCCCGAGCGGCTGCACCACACGAGCTGGGTTTCAGACAGAAGTATTGAGTTCCTCGAAGCCCGCGACACAGATCGGCCGTTCTTCCTCTGGACAAGTTACATCAAGCCTCATCCGCCCTTCGAATCCCCCGTGCCGTGGTACCGGCTCTACCGCCCGGTCGAAATGCCGTTGCCATTTTTGCCGGCCGATTACGAGGAGCTCCACACATGGTGGCACAAACACCAGAACCGATACAAGTATCGTGATCAGGGCATGGACATGAATCTCCTTCGCACCATGCGGGCGTCTTACTATGCGTGCATTTCGATGATCGATTATCACCTTGGGCGCATCCTTGCACACCTGGACGAGACGGGTGAGATTGATAACACACTCATCCTTTACACATCGGATCACGGTGAGCATCTCGGCGATTACAACTGCTACGGCAAACGTTCGTTCCTTGACGTGGCCGCGCGAGTGCCGCTGCTCGTTCGTTATCCGGAGCGTTTTGAAGCTGGGAAGCGTCACGAGAGTCCGGTCAGCCTGGTGGACGCGCTTCCAACTTTTCTGTCCGCGGCCGGGCTAGAGAAAGAGGACAAACACTCGGGTTCTGATCTGGCTTCGATTGCGAGCGGCGAAACAAGGGAGGCCGTTCTCGGCCAACTTAGCCGCGAGGGGAATGGCGTTTACATGCTCGTGGATGACGATCATAAATACATTTATTCCGCGGCAGACCGAAAGGAATATCTCTTTCAAAAGGAAAGAAACAAATTGGAGGAAAGGAACCTCGCTGGCCACGCAGCCTTCGATCGTACACTCGCCGACTACCGCGGCAGGTTAATAGAGCGCTTTAAATCGGACGGCTACGAAGCACCTGTCGGTGGCGACACCTGGCGCTATTTCGAGCCGCCAGCGCAAACGCCATCCACGCCGGACGCGGGACTGCTCTACCAGGATGCGCGACATCAGCAGATCGTTGAGATGTTTCCGAAGGGATACGTGCCGAGGATCAAGTAGCAAGCTGTGCGCTTCGCTCAGGACCTCGTGGCGACAGGTTGCCCTGGTTACCGATGGTCCTGGGAGACAGCCTTGGGCGGAGTCACAAAAATACCATGACTCCGAATCGCAAGAAGTGGAGCGGCGACCACTGCATCGATGCTTCAGAATTTCCAGGGATATTTCTGTCGAAAACGAAAGAGCTCGTTTTCTGCCCGGTCTTCTCCTTACCCAGAGCTCCCGAGCGTTAGGACGTACGCCTCCCAGGCTTTTTGCACCTTCTTGAAATTGGCACGGCCGAGGACTTCCTGGAATGCGTCGTTGGCCCTTTGACCAGCTTTGAGGGCCTGGTAGTAATCTCGGATGACCTTCTTGTATTGGCCGTCCTCCGAATGGATGAGGAAGTGTATGAATGACCATGCCTCGGCATAGTGAACGGACAGTTTGAGGTTTCCCTCAATGGCGGAGGGTCTGGAATCGTAGAATTCCGTTCGGCTCAGTGTGAGGAGTTTTTCGATGGGCGCCTGTTCCCCGATGGCCAGTGCTTGCCGAAGCAGCTTCAGATGTCTTTGCTGCACGCGGCCGAGCTGAAAACCGTCAGCGGAAAGGCGGCCGACTTCGAAATGCTCTGCAAGCCCTTCGTTGAACCATGGTGGAGGGCTTGCAATGAGATAATCCAGAAACTGGTGAAAAGCTTCGTGGTAAATGTGAGCCCGGAACTTTGATTCCCGGCTGTCGTGCCGAAGGAGCAGCTCCTTAAACCTGCGGGAATACTGTCCGTTCTGCCAGTGGGCCTCGACTCGGGCCTCGTCTTCGGCGCCGGGCAGGCTGCGCTCTACAAGGTATCGCTCATATTCGGACTTTTCCGCGAAGACCTTCACTATTAATCGCCCGTTGGTCTTGGCGCCTTTCAGTCCAAACAGGTCCGTGTAGACCTGATGGATCTGCTCAAGCTTGTTTGAAGTGGCCACCGCCACGTCCTGGCTGATCGAAGTGCTCAGGCGATAGTGTTCCGATTCAGTCCTGTAAGTCTTGTCCCAATCGGGCCCCCTGCGGACGACCTCCAGACTTTTCTTTAACCCCGCAGCGTAGTCACTTTCGGGCTTGAGCTCGATCACTCGGTCAACATCGACGATGGAATCCTCCAGGCGGCCCAGGTGGCGGTGGACGGATGAACGCAGAAGTAAGGCATCGGTGTAACCGGGTGAGAGTCGCACGGCCTGATCGAGATCGCTCAGCGCTTCCTTCGCGTCGCGGCTCCGGTAGTGGATTTTAGCCCTTGAATATCTTGCTCCTGCATTGGAGGGGTCGAGCGCAATCGACTTGCTCAGTAATTGCAGGGCCAGATTGTCATGTCCCAGTTTTCTTTGAGCCGCCGCCTGATGCCGCAGCTCCGCAGCGCGTTTCCGTTTGGCCCGGGCCGCAAGCTCGCCAGGCGTTTTCAGGTTCTCCCACAGAGCTGCGTAATGTGGCATGCCCTCGACCGTGTACCCATCCACAAGCACCAGTTGGTAGCCTCTTTCCACCATCTCTTTGTTCTTGCTGGCAAAGCCTTCAGGAGAGAGGCGCGAGCGGACCGTCCATGGAGGGCCCTTCGTCTGTTCCCACAGGAGGGCGTACTTCACTTCGTCACCGGCGTTGTACCCACTGAGGCCAACAGGCCGGTACCCCTTGCCCGGCAGCTCATCGAACTGCGCTTTCAATTCGGATCGTGACAGGCCAATTCCCCAATGCAGGTCCGGCCCTGCCTCCCTGACAAAAATGGCGATGAACCTGTCCTCCCTTCTTAATCCATAACCGTTGATGCTGCTCAATCGAAATCCAAGTGCCCGCATCTCGCTGACGGTTCTCTCGAATTCCTCCTGCTTCAACGAAGTCTTGACCTTCTGTTCCGCCTTGCCCTTCTGGAAAATCGCTGCGAATCTGCCGCCGAGGCCGTAGGCAACGGAAATATGGCTCAGGACGAAGCTTCGATCGACCATGTCCAGATAGACTTTCCGATAATCGTATTGAGAGAGCCAATGCCGCAGTTCCGTTGTCTCGTCGGCATCTTTCGCCCAGATCGCTGCGTACCTGATCCGCCGCTTGACCGGGAAGGTAGAAATGTGCGACAGAAGGTACCCTTCCTTCGCCAGCCGGCTCGAAATGTCACGAAATTCAAACGCGGTCAGGCCGAGTCGTACCTGTCTTACGGGAGGCGCGGCCTCCTCCGATCTGACCATCGCCATGCTCTGCGAAAACAGCACCAGCGTTGCCATCAGAGAATGAGCTCGTCCTCTCAAATACGCAGGGAAGGGCATTGGCTCGCCTTGGAGGGATGGCACTGAGTCGATACTCAGGAACTGTAGCCCAAATATTGGCCCGTGTCGTATGGTGGCCAGCGGGAGTGCGAGTTAAGAACTGTTGGCAAATCGTCATCACGATGAGGCACGTCCCAGGCAAGGGATTGGGAGCTAATCAGGCGGAGCACGAGCTTCTTCGCCGAGCCGCAAGGGCGACTGCACCCACCGATCATAAATAGCCTTCTGGCGATTTGTTCGACACTTCTTATTGCTTCATGACCTCTGGCTGATATTGCAGCGATTTCCAGTAAGCGCGGTCGGTTCTGAACATGTCCTCATACCCGCTCCACTTATGGTCGGCCGGCAAAATGCCCCAGGACTTCATCTCCCGGATATAGGCTGGATGAGGTTTGAAACCGGGCATATCGTAGCGTTTGTTCTGTTCCAGTTGTGCGGCCAGTTTTCTGATCTCCGCGAGTATTTTTGAATAGTCAGGATCAGTCACGGCGCCGAAAACGGGACTGGGATCTTTGCCGTTTTTGCTTTTGCAGAGTTCCCAGCCTCCCGCGGTCTTGGCCAGGGGCGCAAGCAGTACGACGGACTTCTCCGGATGGTCCAGGTTGTAGAACCAGTGTGTCCGGGGGTCATTCTTTGAGATTGGAAATTTGCCCCTGTGGCAGGCTGCGCAACGGGCCTTGTGCACATTTCCGGAAACCACGGCCTTGCGCGGAAAGATGAATCCCTTGCCCAGTGCCGCGTAGGTGCCGGCGAAAGTTCCCGCGCTCTCGATCCAGTAGCGGATCATATCCTTCTCGTGCCTGGACAACTTGGCCCTGGCATGCCGCGGCGTACCTGCAGTCGAAGACGGGTGTTCGCCATCCAGCTTCTTCATCAATGGACTCGCGGATGTGCCTATCGTGCGGGGAGCCCTGTTGCCGTTGCCGTTGAAGCCGTCTGCCACCTGGCGTTTTGCGCGCAGGGCAGCGTAACTCTGGCTGTAGAAGATGCCGCGGTCGCCGCTCAGTAATACCTTGCCGGAGTAGGGGCCGCCCTGCTCTGTCTTTTTGTATCCGTGACAGGCCACGCAATGCTTATCCAGGATTGGCTGGATGTCACGGGGATAGTCGAACACATGAGGGATGTCTTTGATCGCCTGAATGGTGCTCGGCCCTCGATTCATGGCCAGCAATGGGCGCGTGATGGGTGGCGCGCCCACTCTCTCTTCATGACAGCCTACACAGCTTATGGATTCGCCCGGCTGGACAGTCATGAAGCTCTGCATGCGCTTGACGGATAGATTGTCTTCATCAAGCGCCACGAAGAACAGCGGCCGCAGTGCAGGTGCCTCGAAATGTGCCGAGCCGTCTTTCTCAACTGGAACGGTACCAACGACCCGTTGCAGCGAAAATGAGCCGCCCGTATTTCCGTCAAACGAAACCATCTGCTGCCAGTCACGATTGGGTTTAACCGGCATATGCAGGACTTCCATGACCAGGAGCTTCTTGATATCGCCACGCTTCACGCCTTTCATATTTCTGCCGATATAGACATCCTGCAAGACGACTGTTCCGGTGGCTTTATCGAGATCCACTCGTGGCGGGATCACGCGTTCTCTCGCGCGGCTCCGGATCGGGCGTGGCTCGTGTAACCACAGGTTGGCCTTGATGTCCACGGGCGACAGTTTGAGCATGGGAACGCTCTTGCCGTCAGCGCTGAGCAGGCTGATCTGATGCGGGCCGGGCCCCGCGACGAGAAAAATCTTTTCTGACAGAGGGTAGGGGTCTCGCCATCGAGGTCTGGGTGTAACACGGAGGACATTGCCCTTGCAGTCCGGCCCATCACGGGGATCAACGATTTCCACAAATCCCTCGTGCTCTCGCCTGCCGTGCCCCGGGGAGTGGATCATGACCGCTTTCACGGAGTCAGGGATTGGTTTGGCGTCAATGAAGGTGCCTCCGCCGTGCATATTTCCGAAGTACACGGATTGTCCCGTACCATCGGGATTTGTGGTCCACAGGTGATGGAATCTGACCTGGCTTCGGTCCACGTACTCCCATCTCAGGTAGAGAACTCGTCCATCGGGCAAGACCCACGGAGTATTTTCGTGCTCAACATTTGATGAAAGCCGGCGTATATGCGTGCCGTCACCATCGCATCGATACAGGACTGCCACTCGGGTGTAGTAGCATGGGACATTACACTTGATCCGGCTGGAACAGAATATGATCCCGCCATCAGGTAGATAAGCCGGTTCGAAATCATCGAATGGCCCTTCAGTCAGTTGCTTCAGGTTGGAGCCATCAGTGCCGATTTCGTACAGATGGTAGTAGGGCTGTCCGCCCCTGCGGTATGAGAAGAGGATTTTCTTTCCGCTGTAGTGTACCTGTGGATCGCGTACGCCACCTTTCGGATCATCGAGCAAGGTCCGCAGCTTGCCGGTCTTGATATTAAGCGCGCAGAGGCGGCCTCCGTCACCATAGAGAACTCTCGCCGGGTCTTCGCAGCGGTGACTGAAGTTGGCGTACCAGTGGCCATCCCGACCCGGCTGACGAACTGCAAACACAATTTCATCAAAGCCCAGATCGCCAATCTGCTTCTCAAGGAGCTTGCGCTGTTTCTTGCGAATGCCTTCGGTGACCTTCTCGAACGTAGCCAGTTTTTCTTCGGGCAAGCGTTTCAGGATCAGCGCATGTCTGAGGTAGTAATTCTCGATTTCTTCCGCGGACAGGGCCCGATCGAGGACGATTGCTTCGTCCATAAGCCCTTTGTAGCCCTTGGCGTCTTTTACGAGGTTCTCGCCAAACTGGTAATGACCGTTGAGTTTTGTGTCGATATTGGCTGTCTTTTCGCCCAGGGCCTTACCATCAAAATACAGTGTTGCCGTGGTGCCGTCGAAGGTGGCCGCCAGATGATGCCATTGATTGGGAGTGACGCCGCCCCCGGGTCGCACGTGAAGGTCGGCAGGATGTCCCCAGAAATAGAAACAGAGTTGTTTTTCGTTGACGAGCCACAAGCCGCGGCCTCTCCCCCGTTCCGGAGTTCCGTAGCAGAACAGGACCATGTCGCGCGCGCCAGGCGGAACGTTAAACCAAAGGCTGATCGAGCCGGACATCTTGCCTGCGGGGAACGCCCTGTCACTTCCGGCGATCTTCTGATCGGGATCAGTGAATGCCACGGCTCGCCCGCCAAACGGTCCGGCAACCCGCAGGAAGCCCTTCGGATTGCTCATAGCGCCGTTATTGCCGGAGCCCTTCTGGTTCAATAAGCCAGAACCGTCTGCCTCATTGAAGGTCCAGTGAGCCACGATGCCTTTATCACCAAATTGCCCACTATCTTGAGCATGGATGGTGCAAGAGCATTGACCAACGGCCATGGCCACAAGCGCGATGAATTGTCTGCTTCTCATAATCTTCAGAGGGCGAACACGATCTCTCATATACGCACGGAACGGCGCCAGCGGTCCTTCAACGCGCTGGATTTAAAACGACGGCCCGAGACTGGGATTCATATCTTGAGGGGCTGCGTTTTCATCCTCGCCGGCGAATGGGTTCCAATGGAAGTCCTTCGGAAGGGTGACGGTGTATTCCAGATGGATCGTCCGCTTTTTGCCCGGATCAAGGACCAGGTCCCATTGCAGCCGGCCAACCTTTTCCTTGTTGACCGTCGGACGGGTCGTTTCCCGCTCGAGCTTCACGACCGCTTCCTCGACATCTGAGACAGGGTAATTGTCCACCACAAACACGGTCTCTTTCGTTGCCTTGTAGTTGGCGATCTCGGTATCGATGACAAACCGGAAAATATTCTTGCGGCCGCTTCGCACGACGCGAGTTCTTTTCGGGTCACGGACTCGCTGTACCTTGAGCTCTTCATCGATACCGAACGACAACTTCAGTGCCCGCCCGGGCGAGACGAAGGCCAGATGTGAAGTGCCCATGAACCCGCTCTCCCGAAAAATGTCGACCTGCCCGGGCAGCATGGGAAAGCTGGTCTTGTTCGAGGTTTCACATTTGAGGTAAACGTAACGCAGCAGTTTCGGCGTTGTTTCAAAGCTCAGCTTTGGTGACGAATCATCGAAGGCAGTAATGGGCACTTTGGAGGCCCGGCGGTCGCTGGGGATGGTGTATCGTCCCTTCAATTGAAAGACCACGGAAGTGCCGGACTCCTTCACTTCGACCTCCCCTTCGGTCGGGATCCCCCCTTCCTCTCCCGACACGGGCGTACCCATGGCGCCCGCATAATCCCCGACCGCACTGACCAGATCCTTGACGGCCTCTGCCTTCTGCAGGCCAACTCTGAGAGCAGCCAGCACGGGCCGTGTTGCGCCCAGGGAGGGCCTTGCGGTGGAGAGCACCAGTTCCACGTTGTCCCACGGCTCGCCGCTTCCCTGCCGCACTTCGCCCATATACTGTACGTCCAGCTTGCCGCCGGAAAGGCGCGCTTCATAGCGCGGGCGCCAACTGGCATTGCCGATCAGGTAATTGAGAGTGAGGGCGATATTTCCTCCTGCGGCACTCTCGATGACAACGTCTGCATAGCGCGTCGTTTTGCGATTGGGTGTGGCAATCGTAGCAATGTTCTTTTGAACGTCGGACATCTTTTCTGTCAACAACTTCGTCTTGAGAGAAATGTCGCGTTGAGCAGCGCTCACTTCTGTGCGGCGCTTGGACAGGAATTCATTTGCGCTTCGAATTTCCTCGGCCTTGACCGTGCCGAGTGTAGTGCGCTCGGAGAGGCTCTTCAGGATGATCCGCTGGAACTGTTGAAGATAAGCCTTCTCGCTGTTCAGGACCGAAACCCGCGCCTGGAGCTGCCGCTGCTGGGCCTCCAGGCCGGTCTGCTCCTTTTCGAAGGCACGCAGTTTTTCGTCCTGGGTCTCCAGCCGCTCCTCGGTGCGGCTCGTGACCGAGAGCACCCGTGCTCCCGCCGCATCCGGCAGCGAGGCCCGCAGCGATGCCTCGACAAGCCCCACCGGGAGACGTGAAATTCGGACCTGGTACACGCCGGCTTCCATGGCAACACCACCGGAGCGCTCGATCAGGGCCCGGTCTTCGTAAATCATGACCCGGGTGATGGGCAGCAGGATTCCCGGCTTCTCAGCAACCGGCTCGGCCTTCGACGACAGGGCTGTCAGGAACAGAACGACGATGCCCGTTGGGATCAGGGCGTGTGCATTTTCATGTTTCATGTTTTGTTCCTCGTAATTCCTGGTCATCTTCTGATGGGCTGAGCGTCCCGCTGGGGATCGCCGGCATCAGGGTTAGCGTTTGCCATGCCCCCATCGAGGACCACCCGAAACTTACTGGAATGTGTCACCACGTAGGCCATGGAGATATTTTTCTCCTCACCACCGCCCAGCGTGAAGCTCCATTGCTCCAGCCCGTTTTTCTTTTCCTCCGATGGTGCAGGCGAGAGGCGGTCCACTTTGATTTTGACTTCCTTCCGGCTGGAGTAAGGCACCCGGTCGAACACCGTCATCCTGACCTCCCGTTTCTTGTTGTTGCGTATCTGAATCTCCACTTCGTGCCGGAAGCTGTATCGGCTGCCACTCCAGCCGACCGTGTCGCGCTTGATTGCCATGGTCCTGGACACAACGATGCCTTCGTCCACCCCAAGCCCGATCCTCAGCTCCTCTCCCGAAGAGGTCGTCTTCACCAGCCCCTGCGTGACGAAGTCGTTACCCAGAAAAACTCCGGTCGGCCCGGCAAGCAGTGGCGACCCGAAGGGATTTTTCATCGTCCCAAACAGGTAAGCCCGCCTGGCCAGCTCCGGGACGATTTCGTAGATAAATTCCGCCTTGTCCGATTTTGCGCCGAGGGTCACTTTTGAAAAAACGCCGTCGGACGGGATGGATTCTCTCTTGGATGCCCGGTACTTGTAATCGTAGCCTCTACTTGAAAGGACCGGGCTCACCACTCCAACCGCGAGCTTCCGAGCGTGCAGAAGACGGACAGCCCTTTTGATGTTGGCTCCGGCAGCGTTGATGAGATTGCCATAAGCCTTTCGGACGTCCTGGTCTTTACCATACTGTTGGACAATTCGAGAATTGAGCCGCCAGTTCGAGGCCACGTCGCCTCTCTGAAGAGCGACCTCCTGCCTTTTGTAGAGTTCCTCGACTTTCTTGAGCTTCCCTTCGACCGCGCGTTCGCGCCTCCCCTTGCTCCGGAGCCTTCCTGAGTGAGGCATCGATTCCGAAAGGGTCCCCCGTACGGCTTTTGTGAGCTTTTCTTGCACCAGTCTGGATTCATAAAGTGGTCTGCGTTGTGCCCTGGGTTGACGGGGCTGGACGGGGGCGGTCGGTACCCTGAGTGTGCCCGACGCGCGGGCAAATCGCTCGACGCTGCCCCTTGTCCCGGCAGCGCCAATGTGCCATGCCATCAGTTGGGGAAGGTCTGCAGACTGTGAGGGCTCCGCCGCACTGAACTCGAGCAGGGCATCGTCCCAGTCTTCGCCCGTCTGCTGCTTCACAAGTGCATCCTTCACCACCTCCATCTGCTCCGTCTTCAAATCCGCCCGGACGCTGTAACGTGGAAACCATTGCGGGCCGTGGATCCGGTAGGAGACCTCAGCTTTCATTTTCTGTCCATCTATGCCTTTGACCTCCAGCGCCACGTTCTTGGTGGACTTGGTCTCATAGCTCAGGAGCCGATTCGCTCTGGCCCTCGCCACCGCGATCTTGCTGTTCAACACGTCCAGCCCTTCCTCCAGCTTGAGTTTCTCGTTGGCGAGTTGCGTCATCCCCTCTTTGACTGCATCCAGGGCCGCGCCCCACGCGGCAATATGGATAGGCGCCGGCTCTTCCGATTCCTGTTTGCCCTTTGGCAGCGCACCCACCTGAAACGACTTGTAAAAACCCGACTGTTCTTTCAACTCAGCCATCCGATCATTCAAGACCTGCGCATCCTGAAGCAGCTTGTCGAGTTCATCGGAAGCCTGCTGTGCCTCCTTCTTCAGAAACATGCTCTTGTGCACCAGGATGACTTCGAGGTTCACCATTCTTGGCTCAGCCGGCCCTTCCAGGCGAACCCGGACGGAATCGTCAATCAAACCCGCAGGCAGCCCTTGAATGATCAGCCGCTCCTTGTCCTTCTCGAACGCAAGCTCACCCACCCGGGCAATAATGGCCTGGGTGGAAAAAACCAGCACTCGATCGATTCGCGTTTCGAAGGGCCGCCCCGCCGGCTCAGTTCCGTCTTCGGCCTTCAGATGCCCGGTCAGGGAAAGGAAAAACAGAAAAAACGAAAGACAGTAAGAGAGGCACAGCTTGCGCATCGATTCCTCCTTGCTGAGGCAAACGGACAGGGCGCCGTGGGTGCTGTGTATCATTCATTGAATTCACTTGCGGTCAATCGCCCTTACCCAGGCAGAGCACGCTTCCGTTTTCCAGGGCAATGAACAGCTTTCCGTTGGCCGCGGCTATGCCGTCCCAGACCGGGAGAGCGGGCAGATTCGATGTATTGAGTGTCTTGCCATCCTCGGATGAAACGGCGAGCAACAACGCGCCCTTCTTGCCTTCCAGGGCCTCCAACTGTGCCTGCAACTGCTTGCCCGTCTCCTCTTCGAGCAGTTTCGGCCGGGCCTCCTCCTCGTCCACGAGGTCCGGAGGGCCGGCTACGAAGAGCGTCTTATCTGCCATCACCAAGGCGCGGGCCAGGATTGGAATCTGTTGGGTCCACTGGTAGTCCACGACCGATAGGGATGGGGGTCTTTTTCTTTTCTTCTTTCCTTTCTTGCGGGTGAATTTCATAGCATCGCCGTGCTTCCCTTTCGCCGGTTTCAGACTGATGGCGGTGCCGTGATTCTTCAGCCCGGATCCGTCTGTGGCCTCGCCTTTGTCGAACGAGCAGAGCATCACCAGCTTTGCGTCTGCAGCGGGTGCGGCGCCGGCCGCGGACACATGTGCCTTGATCTCCTCTGCGCTTAAGGATCCATGGTAGAGCCGCACTTCGTCAATAAGACCTTTGAATCCCTGGTCGCGGGGATACTCGCCGACTGAGCCTCCGCCGTCCGTCCCTATCTCCATCGGCTGCGCGGGAACGGCGGTGATGAGGCCGGAGCCGGCGGCAGACGCGGAAAGAGTGCCGTTGACATAAACCTGGAGCTCTTTGTCAGCGGTCAGGACTCCGGTCAGATGGACCCATTCATCTTTCAGCTTTTCCTTTCCGGTCACACCGCTGACGACGGTCTTCGAACGTACGACAAAGCGCGGGTATCCGCCCTTGACGATCAATGCGAATCCCTGGGCCGGCCCGCCACGCGCTACGACGACGCCTTCCGGATCAGAGGTCTTAACCCATGCCTCGATGGCCAGTGGCTTGCCAGTAGGATCGAGACTATCCGTGTTTTCGAATTGGATACGTTGGGTTCCGCCGGTTTGTTTCGCCGGTTTTCGAGGTGCGGCAGGTTTCGGTTTCGGCTCTTTGCCGGCTGCGAAGAGCTGATACTCCATAGTCGTCGTCCACTTGTAGTATTTCGGAAGCCGGCCGAAGCCGTAGACGCGGGATTCGTCGGGCACGAGCAGACGGCCGCTGGGCGCATTCTTTCCCGCAATGTAGTAGCCGCCTGCGCCGCCCGTGTAGGTCCGGCCATAGACCCAGTAGGACCGGTGAAACCAGCTCCCGTCACGGAAGCCAAACGGTGCGAACACGTGCGCTTCCTCGCCGGTCTGCTGTCTGACATCCTGTATGTCGATCCGCTTCCGCTTGCCATTCATGTCGAACGCAAGTGAGCGCATGAAAATGGTTTTGCCGACGCTCGACAGGATGTCCGGCAGCGCCACTGCCATGTTAAGACCTTTGACCGTCTTCTGGAGGGTCTCTTCAGTTCCGGGCGCTTTGTTGTCGAGGGCAGTTTCGGACAGGAGTTTTCCGGTCTTTGCGTCGATGCGGCAAAGGCGGAGCCCTCCATCGAAGAACATGGACCTGCCGGCGACGCAGTAAACGACGCCATCCTGCACGAGCACGTTTCCGGGGACCGGCCAGACGGATTCCAGTTGCTCGTAGGCCATCAGGCGAATGTCCGAAGGAGCGGCCCTGAACCGCCACGCCAACTCGCCGTCCGAAGAGCGCAGGCAATAGACCCAGCCATCCGTGGAGCCAAAGAGCACCCGTCCCTGATACACGGTCGGTGGCGAATCAACGCGCCCGCTTGCGGTGTAGCTCCATACGGTCTTGCCGGAATCCTCAGCCAGGGCGTGGAGCGTATGCGTGTCTATCGTGGCAACAAAGACCTTGCCATCGGCGACGGTCACGGTGCTGAGCCGCCCGCCGAGCTTCGTGTTCCACGCGCTATCCAGTTCAGCGGGAACTTGTGCACTGGTGCGGCCTGTGCGGGCATTGTCACAGCGATAGGTCGGCCAGTCAGCCTCGCCGGCGGGAGTGGCTTCGATGGCGTCGAAGGCCGGGCCTTTCTGCAAACGCCCGTCTTCTCTGCCGGGGGCGATCATCCGTCGCGACGGAGTGGCGGGCGCCATCGCGTTGAAGCCATAGGTCTTAGCTTCCGGATAGCAGGCGCAGTTGTGTGGCGGGGTGTAGACCATCCCGTTGCACGGCATGATCCCGTAAAGGCAACCGCCTCGGGTCCAGTGGTGGATTTCCCAGCTCTTGGCCTGGTGATCGATGAACTCGATGCCTGTCCGGGAGGTCAGCAGATACTTGTCGGTCGCTCGTGCCCTGTAACAGCGATGATGAAACCAGTGGGTCTTAACATCCGGCTCGAACTTGCTGCGAACTTCACCGGTCTTTGGGTCTCTCCCCGTGAAAACTCCGACCAAAGAGCCCATCGTCGTTTCGCCGGTCCAGACCAGCCCGCCCGAGACAAGGATGTCTTCCGGAGACCGGTATCCGGATGGCGGATGCTCCGCGGTCCACAACACCTTGCCTGTTTCAGCCGAGATTGCGGTCATGGTGTCCGTTCCGTTGGCCTTGCCACGACTCTCGCCGCCGGCGAACAGCACGATTCCTTCATGCATGACAAGCGTCGGCCCGAATCCGATGTTAAGAGGCGTGCGCCTGGGAATGGCAGGCGACGTCCAGAGTTGCTTGCCCGTCTTGCGGTCGAGCGCAACGACCTGGTCTCCGTCGTGGAAGCAGACCCGTTTATCGTCTGCGGCGAGGGTCAACGTCATTACGGGTGAATCCTTCTTCCAGATCACTTGACCGCTCTCGGCATTGAGCGCCACCACCTGTGTCCCCATCAGGTTGCCGCCCTCGACGCCTCTGCGCTGCGCCTGCTCTGCTGCCAGTACGGGGTCCTTGCCGCTGGTCAGCACGAAGAGCACTCCGTCTGACGCGATGATCTCTCGTGTCGGCAGTTCGGGCAGGTAAGTGCGAATCGTTTCGCCGGTGGCCGCATCAAGGGCTGTCAGTGGCGCATCAAGACCCAGCGTGACGTAAACGCGATTGCCGATGGCGACCAGCCTGCGCGGCAGTTGAGCGGGGCCACTCTTGAGTCGATGCAGATGGGTGTACCAATCGGGTATCGGCCGCTTCCAGAGAATCGTGCCATTGAAGGCATCGCGCGCGATGAGAGTCCATTTCGGCGGGAGCAGGATTGAGACTCTGGAACCTTCATCGAAGATGTAGAACATCCTGCCGCCGGAGGACACGAGCGCGCTGGTGCTTGCCATGTGATCGTGATGCCGGGACCACCTCGGGCTACCCGCCCACTGCAGGTGTCGCAGGGGGCCGACCGCCCTGTCATGGGCTACGGCATTATTACTTGGATCGTGAAGATAATGAGTCCACTCATCCAATTCCGGCGGCACGGGTTTGACTTTTTTTGTCCATTGGCCGTCTTTCCTGATATAGGCGACCCCTCCCGGTACCAGAGCGCGATTCACCTCTTCCGCTCGCAGATTTCCGATGCCATCAGAGACGATGAGATTGACGAGATTGTCGCTGTATGGAAGCGCCGGGCCCGTCCAGTGTTCCGCCGATACCTTCCCGTAAAGCCCGAGGGACCGGATGTGGTCCCTGGCCTTTCGGATATTGCCCGCATCGGCATCAAGACCATGAATGAGATAGCTCTCATTGGCCCTCAACGCCGCGGTAAGCTTGCCGTCTCCACAGCCCAAATGCACGACCAGTCCGCCCTTCACGCCCGCGGCTTCAAGGATTGCGCCGGCCTGCTGCTGCACGTTTTCCGCGTGGATGTGAAGGGACATTGTCTGAAGCGCCAGGAATGCGAGAACCAGGACAGTTTTCAGCAGGTGCCGTGACGTGCAGACAGATTGAAATGAACTTCTCATCGCATTTCTCCTTCTCCTTTGTGGCATGCCGCGAGTGTGTTTCTCCGAGCTGAGGAGAGCCGCCGTGCTCTGATGCAGTTTTCTCAGCATGGACGGGAACATATCGTACGGCATGCGGTGGTCAATGGGAACGCGATGGAGGGGGATGGTGGATGGTGAATGGTGAATGGTGAATGGTGAATGATGCGGAGGCTCTCGTTGTTGTGAGTGATACTGGATACTGGATGCTGGATGCTGGGTAGTACCGGTGATGTTTGTGATGGCGGTTGGAGTGAGCATGGGTGAGTTGGCGGCCTCTGGTGAGTGATGCTGGATGCGGGATGCGGAGGCTCTCATTGTTGTGAGTGATACTGGATACAGGATGCTCGATGCTGGGTAATGCAGGTGATGTTTGTGATGGCGGTTGGAGTGAGTATGGGTGAGTTGGCGGCCACCGGTGAGTGATGCTGGATGCGGGATGCGGAGGCTCTCGCTGTTGTGAGTGATACCGGATACTGGATGCTCAATGCTGGGTAGTGCCGGTGATGTTTGTGATGGCGGTTGAAGTGAGTATGGGTGAGTTGGCGACCTCTGGTGAGTGATGCTCGATGCTGGATGCGGAGGCTTTCGTTGTCGTGAGTGATGCTGGATGCTGGATGCTCGATGCTGGGTAGTGCCGGTGGTGTTTGCCATGGCGGTTGGAGTGGGTATGGGTGAGTTGTCGGCCCCTGATGAGTGATGCTCGATGTGGTAGGCCGCCTCTGGAGTGCGGCGACCTGTCGCCGCTTTCATTTTCGTATGCCATGAAGTCCCAACCGTTATCACAGCAACATCGGCACTGCCCAGCATCCAGCATCCAGTATCGAGCATCACTCACAACAACGACAGCCGTTATCACAGCAACACTGGCCCAGCATCCAGCATCCAGCATCCAGCATCGCTCACAACTACGACAACCGTTATCACAGCAACACCGGCACTGCCCAGCATCCAACATCCAGCATCACCCACAACTACGACAACCGTTATCACAGCAACACCGGCACTGCCCAGCATCCAGCATCCAGCATCCAGCATCACTCACAACAACGACAACCGTTATCACAGCACCGCCCTATTACGCATTACGTATCACCACTCCTGCATCCAGGGAAGGCGGAACTCCCGTTCGCCGGTCTCTGAGGGATAGAGGATGTGCGTCTCTGAACGCAACGCGGCGAACGGAGCGGGAAGCTGGGGCGGTATGGAAACCACGTCCCTGTCCTCGACCGCCACACACAATTGATGCCGGCATAGCTTGCGGCGAAAGGTCAGCAGGACGACTTCAGAGGCTTCGCTTGCGCTTTCTTCGCTCAGATCGAAACGCCAGTGAATCGTGTTCAAATCCGCAGGATCGAGCTCTATGGAAAAAGCACTCCAGCCATCCCCATGTGTAACCTGAAAGGGCAGACCGGAGAACCAACCGCCCATGTTGACCGAGATGACCGGTCTGCCTTTGAAACTCTCCTCCACGATGATGACGAGCTTCGCCTCCTCCGCAGGAGGAATATCGACGCGCACGCCGCGCCGATCGTGGCCTTCTTTGTCTCGGATTATTCCCAGGTTTTGAACGTACAAATCGCGTGCAGGCTCAGTTTCGTTCACTGGAATGGTGAAGTCTCCGGCATGCCCAGCGCCGATGGCCGCCCCGTCCACTTCAACAGACCGAAGCGCTGCAGGGCTGACGATGCGTATCTCGTTCCGGCC
>JASLXP010000177.1 GCA_030740295.1 Planctomycetota bacterium | reverse complement strand
GGGCACGCTGGTTCAAAGCAGGTGACTGCAACTGGCAGGGCGGACAATGGGTACCAAAGAGCGACGTACAGCCGTGGTTGCTTGTGCGGGCGCGGATGTTCTTCACGGGGAATAATCGCGTCTGGAATCCGGCGCCCAAGCCGCCAAGTTGGGGCTACCGCGACCAGGTAAGGAAATTCATCCAGGCAAACCATCAACGTATCGGCATCATCGCTCTCGGTAACAGCATTTGCTTTGCGGACATTGAGAGCGGCTATTACGACATTGACGAATACGTGACATGGTATCACGACTTTTCTGAGTTCGTGCGGGGGTTGAATCCGAAGATAAAGCTCGCCCCCGGCGATTTGCAGTCAGCCTGGGGAATACTTCAGGGACCGGAGCAGATCGAGAAGTACATGAGGGCCTATCGAAAGAAATACGGTAAGGAGATGCCCATCGACGCGCTCGGGCTTCACTGCTACATCACCGGCAACAAGCCGCCGGACTGGGCCAAACCGGAAGTCATTAGCATCGACGCCTTCAAACAGAAAATCCGCACGATGCGCGCATGGATGAAGAAGGCAGGGCTGCAGGACACAGCGTTCATAATCACTGAGATGGGCGTTTTTAATCATCTCTGCGAACCCAAGCTGACCGAGGCACGCCTCATCGAGATTATGGAAGGCGCCATCCATTTTATGGAGGGCCCAGAAGGCATGGATAAAGATATAGGCATGCCTTCCGACGGAAACCGCCTAGTTCAGAAGTGGAGCTACTCCGCCTTCCCGCACTTGGTCAAGAACGGCAAATTGACGCCAAAGGGGGAGGCCTATCGAGCCCTGGCAGAGAAATACGGAAAGAGAAGATAAGATTGCCGTATCGGCATCGGTATGCGTCTGTATTCAAATTCAACTGACGAGACATGACAGATGGCAAAAACTCTGAAGGTCGGCGTTGTCGGCATGGGGCACGGCCGTTCGCATGTAAGAGTGTTTAACGAGCAAATTGCTGAGTCGGAGGTGGTCATTGTCTGTGACCTTGTTGAGGACTACGCCCGGGCCGCATCAGAAGGTCTGGGCATCGGGCGATGGACGACCTCTTACGATGATCTGCTGAGCGACCCCGACATAGACCTGATCGCTGTCTGCACGTCGTGCCATCTTCATGGCAGACACACGTTGGCAGCACTCGATGCCGGCAAGCACGTGATGGTGGAGGTGCCGATGGTGAACGATTCTCTGGAAACGCTCTGGAAAATCGTGCGAATGTCGGAACGACGCAATCTGAAAGTTCAGATGGACAACCAGTTTCGATGGATGGCGCACACTCGCGAAATGAAAAGACTCATCGAAGAGGGCAAGCTCGGCGAAATCTTCTACGTCGAAACCGAATACGTCCACAACATCGAGCCCATTCTTATCCGGGGGGATGGCAGCCCGACGTTCAGGAGTGGTCTTGGACAGGTATGCCAGGGCACAATCGACGCAGGAGGGGGGCTCTATGCAGTGGATACGGCTTACTGGCTGCTCGGCGAACAGTTCATCGAGGCATTCTGCTACGGCAATCGAAAGAATTTGCCGTCCCGGCACGTGAACGATCATGAGGTAGCGCTCTTCAAAACCCATAGTGGCGCGATCGCACGAGTCGTGTGCAGTAAAGGACCTAAGCGGCCCGTTGTCGAATACCAGGCAGTCTATGGAACACAGGGAACTCTCGAGACGTCTGGCCGGCTCCCGCATCCGCCGATCGGACCGGGACTGTACGGATGCTTCGGAGACGAAGCGTCCCACTTCGGAAACTATGGTTGGATGTACAACATCTCAGTCACCGGCTCAGAGAGCGCCAATCGCAAATCCACCGGGGAACCCACCGATGGGCAGGCCGGCGATTACGACCCATGGAAAGACTCTGAGGCCAATCCGATGAAAAAGCTGGACGTACCGCCGCTGTCAATCCCGAAGGATGTCGCTGAAAAAGTCGGCCACGGCGGAGTCGAAGTTCTCGCCGGACTGGACCTGGTCCAAGCCATCCTCGACGACACACAGCCGCCGGGTAATGTGTACGAGAGTGCAAGGAGCTGTGCAGCGGCCATCTGCGCCGTCCAATCGGAGAGAGAAGGACGACCCGTCAAGATCCCGGAAATCTTCAATCGGAGTGATGAAGTGAGAAAGTTCCATCCGCTGCCCTACTCGCACGCCGATTCACAGACCTTGTAGGGATTACTCCCGAACTTCTGCCTGGAAAGACAGGTTGCGCATTTCACTACGGCGAGCGTCGCTACTCATTCCGCCGGCGCAAAACACCAGAGGTTGCCAGCATAGTCGTGGACGAATACCAGGTTGCCGGAAACTACGGGCGAAGTTTTCACGGGGACTCCCACGTAATACTCCCAGATGACCTTGCCGGTCCTGGAAATTGCCTTCACTGTAGCGTCGTCGTGGCCAAAGTATGCGTAGTCCCCGGCGATAAAGGGAGTGGAGGCCCCACCAAAGGCTTGACGCTGGGCCCTCTCGAAACGGACCGCATCGGTATTGGGTGAGACGTCGAATCTGGTTGCTCCGGTCTTCAGGTCAAGGCCGAAGAGGCGAGCGCCATTGGCAAGGACGAGATCGTCCCAGACAACGGGGACCGGGCATTTGTATCCCGTCTGTCCCCATTTTCCTTTCCAGAGTTCTTTGCCGTCAGCGATGTCAAGGGCACGGACACCGGCAGAGCAGGTGTAGATAAATCTCCCATCAGCCACGATGCCGGCCGATGTGGAGCGAGATTTTTCATCGGCCTTCCACACCACCTCACCGGAGGGGATTCTGATTGCCTCGGAACCGCCACGCCTGGCGCAGTACATCACTCCGTCAAACTCGCAGGGGAATGAATCGTAGTAGCCGATGTTGCCTTTCAATGTTGCCAGCTTCTTCCCCGTCCCATAATCCAGGAGAAACTGCGGCGACTGCCAATCACTCACCAGCAGGCCGTCAGTCAGAGGTATCGGCGGTGATTGATTGACCGCGAGAGGGCGGCCGCGCCGGTAGTCTTCCCGAAGGGGTTGGCTCCACAACGGCTTGCCCGTCCTGGCATCCCAGGCCGCAGCCCAACTTTCACCGGTGACGGCGAAGACGCTTCCGTCATGCACCGCGAGCGGCCCGCGCAAATCTCCGCGAGGAGATGGAGCGCGCCACATTTCCTTGCCCGTAGCGGCGTCCAGGCAAAGAACAGAACTTCCGCTCTTACCGACATTCGGATCGGTAGTGCCAAGGAAGATTCGGCCTCCGCTGACTACCGGTGATGAATGGAGCACATGCACGCCGCCGGTTGAATTTACCCACAGTGGATACAGCGGCGGCTTCGGTCCTGTTTCTGCGCGGCGGGGTGGGTTGCCAGCCATGAACCATGGCAGGTCACCGGTTGGCGCAGCGTCGGCCAGTTCTTTGGGAAGGACCTCAATTTTCTGGCTCCTCTTCCAGACTCGCCCTCCACTGTCTACGGCTTCCAGGGCGAAATTCCATTGCCCGACCGCATCGGTATCGAGCTCACCATGCCACGACCAGTCGCCTCTCTGTACAAGTTTGGGTGAAACGGATCGCCCGTGCGGGCCGGTGATACGGCAGGTAAGGCTGCGCACTGTGTGAGATGAATCGTAGGCCAGCGCCACCAGAGGTCTGCGGCCGATAACGGACTTTGGCCCCGGAGACAGGACTTCCAGTCTCTGATAATGGCCAGCAATGCGAATCTCGGTCTCGATCCCTTCCGGTCGGACTCTCACCCAGCGGTAAGCTCTTGAGTATGCGCCCCAATCACGACCGCGGGCCGGTGCACTGTTCAGCACGGGTACACCGTCGCGGCTGCCGCGCTGCACCAGATGCCAGTGTGCTGCGAGTTGGCACAGGATGTTCACGCCTTCGGCCTTCCGCTGATCGAACCAGGAGGGTGGAAGCGGGTAATGGTTTGTCACGATGACCGGCATGCCTTTGGGAATGCTTTTCAGATCGGCATCAATCCATGCCTGCTGACGAGCCTTTGCCCTGGGCGTGAGGTAATGGCCCTCGGTCATCATGTGAAAGAAATGGACGCCACCATATTCCCAGGAGTACCACGGCGGTCCGATTCGCTCCTCGAAGTTGGCCGTGCTCCGCAGGTGGTTGCCGTCGTGCCCACCGAAGCCATCGTAGACCCTGATTTTCGATGCACCTCGGATCCGGTCGTACATATCCCATTCGAATTGGGTCCCGTTCATCGTCAGGTCGCCGACAGTTATCATGAACGCAGGGCTTCCCGGTGCGCCGGTGATCTGGCCGTAGTCCTTGGCGATGGGCAGCATCTGTGAAATGGAAGTGAACTGGCTGTCGCTCCCCACGATGAACCAGAAGTCAGATTTGTCGGACGCGGTCTCTTCTGCGAATCCAAAGTTCGCGAGGTAATCCGTCCGTTGTTCGGCAAATGGAATTCGCAAGAACCAGGGCGTCGTTGGCCTCCGCCCGGAGGGCCGGACCGCAAAGACGAAGCGGTGATGTGTCTCATCCTCCATCTTAATGGAGAGGCGGAAGGTTCCATCTTTCCCCGTGCGAGTAATCGTCTCTCCGTCGGAAATGATGAGTCCACCAAGTCCCGATTCATCGTCTTCCGGCTTACCGTTCTCGTTCTTTTCCAGGAACGCTTTTCCATGAACGGTGACTTGGCGAGGGATCGGCTTGGGCAATTCCGGATCTTCGCGACGGGGTACGGCCTTTTCCGCGGCTCTGAGTTCCTCGGTGGTGTATCCATTGAGGTATTCAGACACGATGGGGATTTCCTTTCGGAGGACGGGCTCGAGGGCGATGTCCCGCCTGCCCTGGACCTGTTCTGCATCGATGGGGTTCAGAAATGTGGCCACGGTCATGAAGCAGGCAAGTTGGAGAAATGTGTTCACACGCATTCTGGTGGTTCCTTGTCGCGTCCGGGTGGCAGCAGTCTACAGCGACAGTTCTGTCCCGAAAATCGGGCACCTGTGACTTGGTTCTCGATGCTATTAGCCCAACAGATCGAGACAAAGGGAAAGACGATGATTAAGAACCAACCGAATATGATTCACCTTCCTCCCGGATCGGTGGTCAGAACGATGCGACCGACCCATGCCTGGCCGGAGTTGACCGTCACGGTGCAGAGATGTTTGCGGCCAGGATTGAGTCCGCGACTTCCCAGATAGGACCACACTGGTTCGCCCGTTCCCCGGATTGAGAAAGTCTTCGGCCCTTTGTCGATGAGAAGGGTTCCTGCCTCGCCTTTCGGAGTGTCCATCTTGCACCACACGTGGTAAGTGCCTTTCTTCGGGACCTCGAAAGCGAATGTGGCTTTCCCTGTGCCGGCGAGGCCGTCCCCCAGTCCCATCTTTCTCTTCTTCAGTTTCAATTCGCCTGTAAGCTCGGCACCAGAGGCATCCAGGCGGATCGAGTAGTAAGTGTCCGCCACTGACTTGCGCAGGGGCACGAGGCTGATGTCATCAAAGTACATGAGGCCGCCAATGGGCCCGTGGCTGTTTGTGTTGAGCGCGATGTAGTTCCGCGTATTCCATTTCGGAATGGTGATGTCGGCCGTGAGCTTCTGCCAGGTGCCAAGTTTGGAGGTGTCGTAAGTGTTCGTAGCCTCTGCGTCGCGGGTGCCGCCCATGTCCCGAAACGCCAGACGCAGGCTTGGGGCCGGTGTTCCCTCGGCGAGTCGATCTATGCGCAGCCACGCGGTGAGCCGATACGTCTCGCCGGGTTCAAGCCAACGAATCTCGCCTGGGTCAGCCGTCGTATCGTACGTCGTGTTGACGTACTCGTTGGCGCGTTCCATCCGACCTTCGATCCTCAGGCTGGCCTTGCCTGAATGGAAAATCCTGGTATCTCTGGCTGTTTCGATTCCTCGGCTCGGCCATCCGCTGATGTTCTCGTCGAAGTCGGGGTTG
>JASLXP010000176.1 GCA_030740295.1 Planctomycetota bacterium | reverse complement strand
ATTGCGTCCATCCGGACTGAGGACGTGGATGCTGTCATCGATGCGGTTCTGAAGGATGAAAGAGATCCCTGGCTGCGATTCGCTGCAATGTGTCGTGGTCACGGCAAGCCCGGCGAGCAGATCATTCGTGAAGTGTCGAGGGCCGTTGATGATCCACAGAAGCGAGCCGAGAAGGATAAACTGGTAAAGGCATACCTGGCTTCACTCAATAGATCGGGGAATTCGGAGAAGGGAAAACAACTGTTCCTGAAGACATGTGCCACTTGCCATCGCCTGGCCGGTACCGGAAAAGAGACTGGGCCGAACTTGGTGACCGCTCTGCAACGCGGGCAAGAGAGTTTCCTGCTCAATGTTTTCGATCCCAATCGTGAGGTGAATCCCGAGTTTATATCACACATCGTTGCCACCAGAGACGAGAAGACTTTCACAGGACTGGTCGTTGAAGAAACCGCGGCCGGGATGGCTCTGCAGCAGGCCGATGGTTCGACGCAATACCTCAAACGATCTGAAATTCTCAAAATAAAGAGCCTGGGCATCTCGCTCATGCCGGAAGGCATGGAGAAACAGATCAAACCACAGGAGATGAGAGATCTGATGGAATTCATAAAGCAGCAAGGCACGAAAGGCGAGAAGGGAAGCAAAACTACGACTGGTGAATCAACGAAGGCTTCCCGGCAATCGAAGGCATCGGAGGAAAAGATCGGCGCTGATGTGCTTCGCATTTCCACATTCAATGTTGATGCGACACCACCCATGGGAGCCCCGCTCTGCAACGGCAATGTGATGCCGGCCGAGGCGGTCGATGATCGGTTGAGTGCGCGTGGGATCATCCTCTTCGGCAAAGGCAAACCGATCGTGCTCTGTGCTGTCGACTGGGTGGGTATCGGAAACGATGGCCATCTGGCGTGGCGCCAGGCTCTGGCAACTGCCGCGGGAACGACAGCAGATCGGGTGGCCGTTCACACCCTTCACCAGCACGACGCGCCCGCGTGTGATTTTTCCACCGAGAGTTTGCTCGCATCGAATGGTCTGAGCGGGACGATGTTTCCAGTGGCTTTCGCAAAGAAGACCATTGAGCGCGCTGCAGCCGCTGTCGCTTTAGCCATCGAATCCCCAAATGCGGTGACTCATGTGGGCATTGGCCAGGCGAAGGTCAGAAAAGTCGCTTCCAATCGCCGCGTCCTTGGCAGAGACGGAAAGGTGAAGCACGTCCGATTCAGCAGTTGCCGGAATCCCGCAGCTATCAATGCCCCCGAAGGTGTAATTGATCCATTCATCCGCGTTATCAGCCTGTGGGATGGCGGACGGCCACTCGCCGCCTTGAGCTACTATGCGACCCATCCCCAGAGCTACTACGGAAAAGGACACGTGAGCGCTGACTTCGTGGGTCTGGCGAGGGCTTCACGTGAGACGGATCTGCCAGGCGTCACTCACGTCCATTTTGCTGGCGCAGGAGGAAATGTCGCCGCTGGCAAATACAACAGCGGAGCACCGGAGAACCGGCCAGCGCTTGCCAGACGTTTGGCTGAGGGAATGAAAGAGGCGTGGGCAGCAACGACAAAGGTACCAGTTGATAGCGATGGCTGTGATTGGAGCTCGAAAGAACTGCTGATGACAATCTCACCGCACTATCTCGATACGAAAGCCCAATTGGCGATCCTCAAAAACAGAAAGCGCAGCAAAAGGGATCGGATTCGTGCGGCAAGAGACGCGGTCTGGAGTGAGCGCACACTCAAAGGCAACGGCATCACGATCACGCGCCTACAACTCGGGCCGGCACAAGTGCTTCACATGCCCGGCGAACTGTTCGTCGAATACCAGCTCGCAGCGCAGGCAATGCTGCCTGACGCGTTCGTATGCATGGCCGCCTATGGCGATTACGGCCCCGGCTACATCTGTACAGATATCGCTTACACGCAAGGCGGCTACGAATCCGGTCCTGTGTCCCGTGTCGGCCCGGGAGTGGAGAGGCAGTTGATGGATGCGATGCGGGAGCTTCTTGATGTGAAGGCCGGCAAGTAAGAAAAGAACAGTGGCGGCGGTCTGATAGACCTACAATCCTGCTGCAGTGGGCCGTAGCACAACTCTCCAGAGTTGTGAGAAGTCGCGCAAAACCGACAGGTCCGGAGACCTGTGCTACGCGGGTCGCGGAACAGGCCATCGATACGCGGGCCGCGGAACGGGTCAGCGGGCCCCCTGTACCCCCGATGGGATCCTGCAATGAATCCGTGAAGACGGCGCGGGGATGTTGACGACCCTGCAATGAGGACTACGATTCATGTTGCCGGTTCCCGCCCCCGAATCCCGGTCTCTTCTCAACGGCAGGCGTGGTTAATGGAAACAAAATCCAAAGCTTTCAGCGAGGGACAATACGACGAAGTCGTTCACGTAATGTCCGCAGTGGCCGCGCTGTTTGGATACCCTCCGCCGCCTCGGCCGCGCACTCTCCGCAGCAATCCAGAATGGCACGCTTACCGGTCGAAGCTCGATGATGACATTCGCATCCCTGACATCAAGTTTTACGGGACGTCTCCTTACGCCCGCGACATGCTGAGGGAAGAGGCACACAATGCCATGCGTATCCTCAAGCGCAGGTACGATGCCTGCAAAAAAGAGAAGGACCAGCTGGGCGAGGCCGGGCTTGGTTTCATTCTCGAGATTATCAAAAGCTACCTTTCAAAGGTAGAGGTGTTGGAAGGGGATAAAGACTCCGGTCTCTGGAGCAAGGTGGGAGGGTGGATGAAACGAAAAAAGGATGACGATTGGGAAGAGATCAAACGCCAGGCCGATGCCAAGCTCGCTGGCAGCATCAACCTGAAACCGCAGAAGAACAACCCTGAGGTGGGGTTCTACAAGTCGCACAGCCCGAAAGAAATGCGAGCTATTTATCACACGCTCCGCACCTATGTTCTCGATGAGAACGTCTCCGTCGATGCCAAGAGCACACACCGGATGGGCGGAGATGTCTTCCAGAAATACAACGTCCAGAAAGACACTACCTCATCTGCTTCTGAAGCTATCGAGTTCAACAAATGGCTCAGCCTCTTCTTCAATGAAGTCATGAACCCGGATAGGAGCGGCACTCGCGGTACCAAAGCTATCAGAAGGCAGGACAGAGCAGGGCCGAAGGGAACTGCGGTCGTCCAGAAGGTCACGGCACCCGAGCCCGAAGAGGAGGAGCCGAAGCCGGAACCTGAACCGGCCAAGCCAGAGCCGACGCCTGTGCCGCCCGGGAGAACAGAGCAGGCATGGGAAGAGGGGGATCTCGCTGGGGGCTACCTGCACATTCTGGACTGCCTGCCAGAGGGCGGGCTCGGCCACACCTGTCGTGCGCTGCACAGACGCTGGGACAATGTCGTCATGATCAAGACGCCGGCAGCGGAGAGCATTCGCACTGAAAGGGCCAGTAAACTTTTCGCGCAGGATGCCCAGGCATGGATCGAGCTTGGGCTGCACCCGAACATCGCATACTGCTATTACGTGAAGGAGATTGATGGATTGCCCCGGCTGGTCATCGAGTACGTCCATGACGGCAGCCTGCGCGACAGATTGTCGAGCGGAAAACTCAATTCACTCGAGGATGCTGTGGACATTGGGATTCAGATCGCCACGGCCATGATTCACGCGCACTCGAAAGGCACGATTCATCGGGATCTCAAACCTTCCAATTGCCTGATGAGCCCTTCGGGCCAGGTAAAGGTGACGGATTTTGGTCTGGCGAAATGGGCCAGCGAACACGCGCCCCAGAGTGGCCTTCCTGATTCACACGAATTCGGCAGCCACGCGCTTCAACTTGGAAACGGCCTCACCGGTTCGCCGCAATACATGGCCCCTGAGCTCTGGGGCAGACTGGCTGATGAGACCGAAGTGCCGCCCGTGTCGATGGCAACAGACATGTACGCATTTGGCGTCATCCTGTTTGAGGCCGTTTGCGGCACGCTTCCCTATCGGAGCTCAGACCTCTCCGCATGGGCCTGGCGTCAGATTCACCGGGAGGAGCCGGCGCAGGAACCCTCATGGGTGAGAGCCGGCCTGCCAGCCGAGCTGAACAGCCTGATCCTGCGTTGTCTCGAAAAGAATCCTGCTGATCGCTACAGCTCTTTCGTTGAGCTTGAGAAAGAATTGAAAGCGATTTACCAGGCCCTTACCGGCACCGAATATGAACGGCGCATCAATCCCAAGTTAGCGGCAGTTGTCAAGAACAACCAGGCCCTCTGCGCATACGACGATGGATTCAAGAGTGAAGTCATGTCCTTCCTTGATTCCGCCCTCAAGATCAATCCGGGCTCGTTTGAAGCAAACTGGAACAAACTGTTGTTTCAGTGGCGACACGGAACGAAGTCAGATCTGGCAACAGTTCAGGAGTTCGAGAAGCAGCGAAGCAAATCGCTCCCGGCCGAAAAGGCCAAGTACCTCCTGGCGAGGCTGCATCTTGAACGTCGCGAACCCGCGGCCGCCGAAAAGCTCTTGCGCGCTGTATGTAAAGAAGAGGGCGCCTCTGCCAGGTACTGGACGTCATGGGCGGATTCGCTCGTCGGTTGCGATAGACCTTCCGAGGCCGTTCAGGCCTACCAGCAGGCCATTGATATCGGAGCGGACGCGAAAGAGCTCAAGTCCCATGCAGAGGCCGCGCTCTACCTTGCGAAAAAACCGGAACCTGCTGGTCATCCTTTGTTCCCGCCCGAATCAGAAGCGATTCATGAGATGTCCATCCATCAGGCCCCAATCCTGGCAGTTGCCATGTCGCCGAGCGGCCGCGCCGGCATATCCATGAGTGGTGCTCCTGATTCCGCTCTGCGAATCTGGAATCTGCAGAAAGGAGAGAGCCCCTTCAATGCCGAGCTTCGGGGCGCGGATTTCACCTGCATGGCCCTGGGTGTGAACGGCCGCTACCTCCTCACCGGCAGCAGCGACAGAAAGCTCCGTATCTGGAACGTCAAGAAACAGGAACGTCTGCGTACCTCCGCGGAGCAGGAAGACGACCTGCATTTCATTGCGCTTTTCGAAGATCAGCAAAAGGCCCTTTCCCTCAGCAAGAGCGGGTTGTTGCGCCAATGGGATCTCGAACACCGCAGCAAAGCCCAGCCTATCATGCGTGGCCCTGCGGTGCAGCGTTTCGCTGCCAGCAAAGACGGTCTGCATGCCATCTCATCCGCGGGGAATTCCGTCGTCGCCTGGGATCTGGAAGAAACCAAGGCGGAACAATTCAATGTGCCGGCACAGGCGGTCAACTCGGTGGCAATCAGCGCAAATGGAAAGTTCGCATTAACCGGAAGCTCTGACAATGTCGTCCGACTCTGGGATCTGAAAAGACGGAAACTGATAAAAGTACTTAAAGGCCACCGAGGCCCGGTGTTGAGCATCGAATTTGGCCACAACGATACAACCGCAGTGTCCATCGGAAAGGACAACACTCTTCGAATGTGGGCTCTCGACGGCCCACAGTGCGTGCGAACCCTGGAGCTCTTTGCCGGTAACGCTGCACCGCTTTCAGTTTCACGCAACGGCCGGTTCTGCCTTGTGGGCGGTTGGGATACCAAGTTGCGTCTCGTCGATCTCGGCCCCCCTACAACGCCCGCTCCTTTGATGATGGCCGGTGCAGACATGGGCGAAGAAGAGTTGAAAGTGGAAGAATCGGTCGGCCATTTCAAAGAGACAGCCAACGATCTTCTCAGAGACAACCGCCACAGTGAAGCCGCGGAAGTCATACGGTCCGCACGTAAATTCCCCGGGTACGAGCGGAACACCGAACTGATCCACCTGAACAATCTTTGCGGTACACATGGCCGGCGAACCGGATTGAAACAGGCAAATACGCAAGGAGTCTACAAATTCGAAACCGCCATTTCCGCGCTGGCCTTCAGCCGCGATCCGGAGGCATGTTTTCTCGGCGACAGCAATGGAAAGATCCGGTATTGGGATACCGTCACGGGTGAAGCCATCCGTGAATGGCAGGGCCACTCCAGCGTCATCAACACCATGATGGTTTTTCAGGACCGATTGATCACCGGCGCGGGCGTCGGTCGAGGGGGCGATAACTCGGCGAGGATCTGGGACAAAGGCTCAGACCAGCCGGCACACACGTACCCCTGCCTGCAGGGGATCACTTCACTCGACCTCTCTCTCGGTTCCAGGCAGATCCTCCTCGGGTGTCGCGAAGGCCTGCGTGAGAAGCCGCTTCGTCTGGTGGATGTAGAAAACGGCGAGGTCTTGTCCGAAATGGAAGGTCATGGAGAATCGGTTTCTGCTGTAGCCATTCACCCTGCCGGAAAACTCGCGCTCTCAGGCGCATTGAGTGGCAGCCTGCGGCTCTGGCACCTTGACGCGGCAGAAACGGTGGCCACTCTCGATGCACATCCGGAGTCGGTGACATTTCTGCGATTCCTGCCCAACGGCAAGCAGTCCATCTCATGTTCTTTGGATGGAGAAATCCGTGTCTGGGATACTGATACCTGCGAAATGATCCGCTCTGTAAAGGCAGAAAGCGGCTTACACACGGCTGACCTTACAGCCGACGGCCGATTCCTGTTCACTGGAAACACCAGCGGAAAACTCCAACTGTGGGACATTCATGAGAACCGACTCGCTCACGAATTTGATGGTCATTCCCACAACGTCCAGGCCGTCTGCTTCAGCCGGGATGGTTTTTCCGGACTGTCCTCCGATGGCGATGGCAATGTACATCTCTGGCATTTTGACTGGGAGCATGAGTTTCCTGATTCTGAAGAAGCTGACGAAATCATCCCCATACTGCAACACCACCTGAAGCTGCAGTCAGCAGTGAAGGATGCCCCCAACTGGACCGAAGACGACTTCAGATTCCTGATGGAGAATCTGTCCCTGTGCGGCTTCGGGTGGATCTCCGCGGACACCGTGCGCAAGGAACTGCGTAAACTGCAAGAACAGTAAAGGCCGCATGGCTGGCGATCTGGTAAAAGCGCGTTGCCTGCACGGATCTGCGATCTCTGACATCCCTCAGGCCAACTCCAGACCAGAGTCTTGAATACCGATACATGCAGCTTCAAGCCTTTACCCGCTGAAAACTGGCCTCCTGGCATGAACCGTTTCCTTCTTTCAGATATAGTCCTCCCCCCACGACAGGAATCCCTTTGATGGCCCCGCCTTCGAGCTTCAACCGCTCACCCTCTCACTACGCCATATAGCGGCCGTGAATCCAATCTGCCAGGAATGGTTAACCTGAATCAGGTTCTCCTTCCTCAGGAACTGTTGTGATTCTTGCCAGGATGCTGAATCACCATGAAGTGATCCGATCGCTGTGTGGGGCGGCACGCTTGCCGCCGCCGAGCCTCTTCGTGTTCGTTACTCACATCATGGTTGCCAGCAGGAGGTGTTCTATGACCTGGAGAAAATTACTGACGGTATGCTTGATTACGGGAGTCACCATTCTGGGATCTGCATGGTTGATATCGAGCCTTTTCATCCGTATTCGGCAGGAGAAACAGATTTCGGTAAAAGGATATGCCACCCAGTACATTCAGTCCGATATCGGCAAGCTCTGGTGCACCGTCAACGTAACAGCCTCAGGCATGCAAAGTGGTCACACCGCCTTGCAGAAAGACGTCGGAAAAGTCGTGGCCCTTGTTGAGAAACAAGGGTTCGGCAAGGACAGCTTTGACGCCGGGAAACCGAAGAAACGAAAGGTGTACAAGAAAGACGCGTCCGGAAACTCGACCAACGAGATTGAGTATTACGAGCTCTACCAAACGATCTCCCTGTCAACGCGAGATGTCGATAAGGTAAAACAGACGGCAAGCGCACTGAGCGGACTGATCGCCGACGGCATGGATGTCGAAGTCAGCGATCCGGAGTTCCTGGTCTCCAACCTGCCCAGTGTCAAGCTTGAACTGATCGCCGCAGCCACCAGGAACGGGCTTGAAAGAGCCAGGATGATCGCCGGCAACAGCGGAGGCAACGTCGGGAGACTCGTCGCCGCTCGCCAGGGCGTATTCCAGATCACCCGACCTGACTCCACGGAGGTCTCCTCCTACGGCCGTTACGACACAAGCACCATCAGGAAGACGATAAAGGCGGTGGTGAATCTGGAGTACACAACCGAGTGAGCCAGAGCTCTTCGTGGTTGTGGAATGCGGGAGGGAGAGTCTTGTGCAAAGCACAAGCATGTGTATAGCGGCCGTAATGGCCGAAGGCCATACTCATCGTAGCCTGGGGTATCACCCCAGGGATTGTTATTCGCATCAGCCTTTTGGCCGAAGGCCATACTCACCGAAGCGGCGACGTTGCATCGCTGAATATGGCCTTCGGCCAATGATCGTCGCTCTCTCTCGATCCTGGGGCGTTGCCCCAGGCTACGATGAATATGGCCTTCGGCCAATCTTGAGCTATACAGGCACAAGATACTGTGGAAGAAGAAGAGCCGCTGAAGGCCAGGCGTCCGGCTTGAGCGTGAGCGGGCGAGATTGACCATGTTGCGCCGGGCGAATTAAATGCGCTCAACCAGGTGGGGACAGCAAAGGGCTGCAGGTATCTGTGTAACCCGTAAAGGCCGTGATCGTCTACCACATGAGATCAGAGCCTTTGGCTGCGCCCGAAGGCCACGGCAGGTTCCTGAACAAACAGAGAGAGGAAGCAGAATATGACTAATCAACGCTATCTTTGCCGGCGGTCTGTTTGGGGCATGATGATTGGCGCGGCCCTGCCGCTGTTCCTCTGCGTGGCCATTGCTCAGAAAGCAACGACCGACGACATGGGAGGCGCCGAACGCTACCTGGCAAAAGTAAGCACGGACAAACCAATCTATCGCCCGGGCGAGACGGTCTATGTCCGGAGCGTCCTGCTCCACGGGGCCACGCATGCCCCGCTGAAATCCAATAACACCGTTAATTCACAGATCGAGATCAGGAGCCCCAAAGGAGACATCGTCGCGTCCGGATACGCACAGTCCGGGGACAGTGTGATTGGATTCAAGTGGAGTGTGCCCGCGGAACAACCCGGCGGTGAATACAGGATCAAGTTCACTTTTCCATGGCACGGTTATGCCCCGGCCGAACGGAAATTCGATATTCGGGCCTATCGCGCCCCGCGGCTCAAGAGCCAGATCGTCTTCCTTCGTGACGGTTACGGGCCAGGCGATGAAGTAGGCGCATCGCTGCACGTCGAGCGGGCGGAGGGCGGATTCCCGGCCGGGGCAAAGGTCACGGCCATCGCCCGCGTGGACGGCCAGGAAGTCCGGAAGGTGCTGGCCGCGGTGGGTCCGAAGGGCAACTGTACCGTCAGCTTTAAGCTCCCGAAAAATATCGCCCGCGGTGAGGGCTCGCTCGCAATGATCATCGAGGACGGCGGGGTGGTGGAGACCGCAACCAAGACGATTCCCATCCTGCTCCAGACCATTGACCTCACCATGTTTCCCGAAGGCGGAGACCTGGTGGCCGGCCTGCCGTCGCGGGTTTACCTGGAGGCAAAGACTCCGGCAAAGAAGCCGGCCGACCTGGCTGGCATCGTCGTCGACGCTGCGGGCACGGAAGTGGTGAAGTTCCGAACCAGCCACGAGGGGCGCGGTCGCTTCGACATCACTCCTGCAAAGGGAGGCAAATACACACTCAAGATCACCGAGCCATCGGGCATTCGGACGACTTATCCGCTGCCGGAAGTTAAAGGCTCGGGCGTCATTATTTCGGCCGTTGATGATTTAAGCGGCAAAGGG
>JASLXP010000175.1 GCA_030740295.1 Planctomycetota bacterium | reverse complement strand
GTCGACCGCCTGGAAATGCATGCACGCCAAGAAGCGTTCATGCGGTCTCATTTTCGATCCGCCCATGATTCTATCTCCTGAACCGAACGGTCAAGCTCAGCGGCGCGGCTTGTCCAGGTCGCTGGAGCGTATTGTTCTGCTTTCCCCCTCCTCAAATCCACACATCGTACTAAGGGTAGTACTTGTCGATGACGGCCTTCACTGTTGCGGCCCACTGCGTCAGGTTCTCGGGGTTGTTGGCGATCGTGCTTATATCCTTCAGTACGAACTCCACGGTGGTGCCATGCTCCCTGCAAGCCTCGCAGTAGCGCGTGATCTCCTGTTTGACCGGTTCGGGATCGAACTGGCGCATTGCCAGGAAGGCGGGGTTTGGTTTTGCGGCCATCACGTAATCGCCGCGGATATTCTTCGCGGCCCGCTGCGGATCGGCCCAGGGCGTGATCGATATCTTGCGCAGGTTGTTGAACCGCTTGCGCAGAATGTCAATCTTGCGGTCCATTGGCTCGCAGCAGCCGTAGTAAAGCAGGCCGCAATCGTTGAACAGATCCTGATTGTACGCAAGGTCGAACTCGTCGTGCATGTCGGGGGACACCGAATCGAAAATCTGGGCGGCACAGCGGCCCCAGACGTCTTTGGGCCGCACGTGGCCGTCAAAATCGTCGGCCGGAAGCTCCCGCGTGCAGGCCGGCGTGCAATGCAGGATGACCTGGTATGGATCAAGCAGCTCCTGTTCCTCAAGCTGCCTGAACTCTGACCGGGCGATCTCCATTAAACGACGGGCGGTCCGGTGCATAAAGTCGGGACGCGCGGCCAGGTCCATGAGCAGGTTGTCAGGGCCGCGGAACGTCGTGATCCTGTCCCATATGCTGTATGTCAATCCGCCGCAGGCGGCAAGTTCCACTTCCATTAGCCCGGCAAACAGTTCGTCGGCCACTGCAAGCGACTGTTCGGAGGCCGCCTGGTCATACACAATCTCTGGTTCATGCAGCTTGGCAAGATCGTCCTCCGTCCGGAGTTGATCGGTATAGGCGTGGGCCGAAATGTACGTGCCTGTATCGCTCTTGATCTGCTGGTCCTGTACCTCGATGCCGATGCCACTACGCACGCGGATCTGCTTGACAACGCGGAAGACGGGCGGCACCACGAGGTCGACCTGGAAATGTTCCCACTGGTAGAGGGTTTGTCGCAGGTGGGTCTCCAGCCATCCCAGCTCGGGGGCACAGACATTCGTCAGCGCCTCGTCCTTGATCTCGCCCCAGGGAACCTCGTCAATCAAGACTACCGGCCGGACCTCTTCCATCGCGTTCGTCTTGTCGTAACGTTCCAGCCTTTGCTGCTGGATATCTGCATGGGCGATTTCGCTGTAGCGCTCCGCCAACCGCCTCAAGGCCTGCCTGTCCCGTGCACTCATTTGCATCATGGAGTTGCCTCTCCCAAGCCTAACAACCAAAGCAACCGGGTTGGCGGACCAACACGGAAGACGTTAAAACACCAACAATCGCAACCGAAGGAAACGACGTTGAAAAAACACCCGGCGAGCCAACCGGGGTTCACCGATTTGTTTGCCTCACCGCAACGCTATGACATGGATGATCACAATGATTCCCCGCCCGAAGGTGGTCGGTAAAAATGCGGGGAGCATGCCTGCTCTTTTGTTGTACAAGCTGATAGCGGCGCGAAGTATGATCGCGCCGACGAGTGTGCCAATGACTACCGGTACGACCGGAAAGATCAGCGCTCCAACAATCGCCGCACCATCTCCCATGTGAACCCTTCCATGGTTCGATTCGAGGCTAACGTTGCGGATCAGGCGCGGCCTGTCCGCGTCCGCTGCAGTGTCTTGTTCGAAACATTTTCACGATTCTCTCTTCAACTTGGGCAGCAGATACTGAAAGTACTGGTCAAGCACTGCTTCGGGAATGTTTGGCGGCAAGTGGTTGCCCACAGCAACGATGGCTCCCTTGCAATCGGCCAGTCGCTCGAATGTCCTGTCAATGTCTGCCTTTGCCTTGTCCCACTTGCCGAAAGTGAGATCACGACAATCCACGAAACTGCCGACCAGGCAATGGGTTTGCCCGAAGTTATCGACCATGTAGCCGAAATCCAGGCAGGGCTCAAAGATGAAACCGTCCGCTCCGGCTTCGGCAACATCCACCGCAAACTCGGTGAAGTTTCCGTCGGAACAGAACAGGACCTTCTTGCCCGCATCATGAATCGTTTTCCAGAGTTCGGCATATCTGGGGATGATCACCTTTCGGTAGACATCCGGGTTCATGAAGGCTCCTCTTGTCCACACAAAATCGTCATGCTGGATGACAACTTCAATGCTCGTTTTCGCCCATGCTTTCAAGTGGAAGAGCGTACGCCTGAGGCCGATGTTGTCCAGTGCTGTCTGGATACTCATGCAGATGTCCTTCTGTATGTTTCGAACGACAAACTCTGCCGCGGCCGATAGGCCGTCCGCTGAAGCGACTGGTTCGGCACCGCCTCCGTCTATTCCTTGAGGACCATGTCAATGCACATGACAGCGGCAAGAATGAGGTGCCGTACCATATTATCGGCAGACACGCTGTCAGATATTTGCAGCACATAGTTGTCTGCGCTGGTCAACAACTCCTTGCCAATTCCCGCCCACTTTTTCGTCACATGCGCAAGTTCGATTTCACCGGCCATAAATTTAAAGTCCCATCCCGTCCATTTCCCCTTCAGCTGACACACCGGTGTTTCGCTGGCGTCGAGCACGGTAAACGCTCCGCCAATCGAGAAGAACCTCTGCTTGAACATGCCAATGACACGATCACTTTCATCCAGAACCTGTACTTTAGACAGAAACAACGATATTCCCCTCGTCACACGAACGATCTGACCTCCCTCCGGGGTTCTGACCTGGATGTCGAACGGGGTCATTCTCTTGTACTTCGTGAACCTCAGGATCTTGGTCAGGGTGCCCAGGCGTTCCTCTCGACACTCCATGATGACCGCCCCGGTGTCGGGATCATGGATGTCGTAG
>JASLXP010000174.1 GCA_030740295.1 Planctomycetota bacterium | reverse complement strand
GCCTGCTGCGCCGTTCACAGATTCTCGAGTGTCTCGACGGGTACGACACCTATCTGCGCACTGTATCGATTCAGAACCAGATCCCGCTGTTCGATATGAAGCAGATGCTGTCCGAGCTGGAGACCTCGCTCTTCTATCTGGATATGGTGCATCAACTGAAGAAGATGCTGCCGGAAATGCTCGCGAAAGCGCCAGAGCATCCGGAGCCGCCGGACACTGAAAACTTCGGCCGCGCAATGCGTGATCTGAGTGTGTTCATTGAGACGCTCGAAGTTTTCGATACCAACCTCAACCAGGCATACAACGGCAGCCTCGAGGCGTATCAGAATATTGATGAGGGCAAGTGTTTCCTCGCTCCCGAACTTGCCAGAATCGCCAGCCACATCGCAGGCTCGGCCATTTACTCCAACCGCCCGTTCGGGCTCTTCCTGGCCGAGGCATATCGGCTCGGGCTGGCCCTCCGTGATGCGTCCGGCCGGCTCGGTGAGATCCTCGAGGCATTTGCCGGGATCACGGAATCAGATTTCGAAGACGCGGATCAATTCCGCCGCTACCGGCAGTTTATTTTCGAGACTGTGGATTTCTTCCTCTACAACATGGATCACTTCACCTACTGCCTGCGCGAGGTGAACCTGGAAGGCATGGCCGCGACCATTCAGACGATCGCCAACGGCACGGCCCCCCCCATGGGAAGGCCGGAACGTTGAACTGGAAATCACAATCCATGGCACCCCGGTCGAATCAGATTACAGCCACCTCGGCATTCTGTGGGCCAACATCGTTCCGCTCACTGCCATGCAGCGCGATACCATGGCCATCGAAACGGATGACGCCCTCCATACCTACAAATACAAATTCAGCACCGGCGTCATGGGTTACTTCGTTCTCGAATTTAAGAACTGCGATCCGAGCCAGGTGCGAAGCCTTCGCATGCTGCTCAACGGCCGTTCCGTGCGCCAGTGGGTGGGTGAAGACATCCAGCGCATCGTGGAAGGCGGAATGCGGAGCGAACTGCTGATTGTGTCGGAAGGCCAGTAGCTCACTCCAGCCCTTTCTGAAAAAAATCGCTGGCGTCGAAGATGGCATCTCTCGCCAACCGTTCCCAGAGCTCGGTCTCGTTAAACTTTTCATCGCGCAGTTCATCGGGCACCTGCTTGTAGATTTCAACGGCCGATTCATAGAGCACCAGGTCGGTCAGTGACGGATCGAATTTCTTAAAGGTCGGTTTGGGAGTCAGCCCAATCTTGTGCAGGTAACGGGCGTATATGCGGCAGATGCGTACCAGGGCCATCACCTTTTTGTGCCAATTAGGATTGTGCAGCGCCTCCTGCAGCAACGGATCAACCTGCTTCGCAAGGACTGGCAGCCGCACAAACAGACGATGCAGCCACTTTGTGTAAGGTGCGTATTGGCGATTGAGCAGAAAGCCGAGCTCCATGGCCCGCTTCACCGCCTGCCCCAGGAACATCGTTGCAGAAGCCCAATCCTCACGCCTGTAACACCGGTTGACGTTGTACGCCGCATCCCGCCCGGTGAGAAACATGCACCAGTCGGCCACCTTCTTTTTCCAGATGATTTCAGGGAAGTAACCGAAGCCCTCGCGCCGCTGCGTCAGCCTGCCGCCGGGGTCATGCCAGACCTCGCCATTCGTTGCATGGAACAGATCCGCCTCGGTACACTTGAACCAGCCCTTGAGCGTCCTCGGGGCTTGAGCGTATCCGGTGAACTTTCTGAAGAATTCATCCATGTTCTCGACGGTCACGCCGCTGGCGGCCTGCTGAACCCTGAGGATGGGAAGCCCTCGATAGGTCTTTGGCAGTTCTTTGTCCAGAAACCTGTGAAACTCCTCTCCGGTCGACTGGAACAGCCGGTGGGGAAGCAGGATCTGAGTGCGCGGTCCCCAGTGATGATCGCGGGAAATCTCATCATCGAGTCCCGCGGCGTCCGAGCCGTTGCCGAAAACACCACAGCCCATCTGCCGCGCAATCTCAGGCCGGCTGTTTTCGATCATCGGCAGCAGGACTTCTTCGAATAGACCGCGGCTGAGCTCAATGCCGTTCATTTTGGTTCCTTGTGCGCGAAGAGCTTACAGGACAGGCCTGAAGTGGTGCTGACACTCCGTGCCAGCTTCCTCCGTAAAAGGTCGCTGATGCGTCTATGAGGTGTGAATGGTCAAAACAGAGGAGCCCCATAGCGGCCAGGTCTCCTCGTCTTTCTCCTCGTCCAGGAGCAATCTTAGATTAAGACGATGAGAAGGACGAGGAGAAAGACAAAGCAAGTCTCACGTTGCCTGGCTACGATGTTTTGGCGAAAAATGGCCAGATACGCGCTCAGGGGTGAGCTTCCGGCAAGCCTGCAAAATCGATCAGGCGCCGCTCAGGGGCCGGATAAGTGGCCTTACAAATGGCCGGGGCATTGCCCCTTTTCAAATCTTTGTACCATTCACCCAGCCCGTTGGGCTGGGCTAGGCAAACAGTCCGGGGCTTTGCCCCTGAAATCCTTCAAAACGACTCCGTCTTGGAGGGCTAATCATCCTCGTAATCATTCTCGGATTGAGGATCTCGCTTAGCCGGAATGGCATCCAATTCAGAAGAGAATGATTATGAGGATGATTCAGATGATCGCGATTCAATCAGCCGGTGGCGGCCCTTCTTCGATCCACACTTCGCTGACCACCGCGTTGGCTCCGGAATTCTTCCTGATGCTCACCAGAAGTTGACCCGCCTGGATCAGATCTCGGGGCAGTTCGAGGATTCTCTCGCCAGGGAGCTGTTTCTTCGTTTTGTTGCCTGGCAGCAGTGTGGGCTTGACGATCTGATGCTGCTGCCGGCCGTCTGATTTAGCCACCGCGATACTCTGGACGCGGCCGGCGCTGTTGTAGTCCCACCACGAAAGGCCAAGCCCGTAAGATCGTCCCTGACGGAGCCCTTTTATCCTGAAAACGATCTGGGTTTCATCGAAGGTGATATCCGCGTGCGAGCCGAGAACCCCTTCGATGCCTTTCGGATCGCAGAAATTCCAGCCTTTGCCCCGCGTCTGCCGGATGTTGACGGAGCCGCTTCCCTCAGAGCTTGATTGGATCCCGCAGTCCAGGTAGGCGGCCAGACGGGAGTCTTTCATTTTCGATTGCAGGTCTTCCTTTCTCTTTTGAATTCGTGCCCTGTCCCTGGCCGTCGGTTTGCGCAGGACCCTGACAACTCCGGTCCTGGCAATCGAGCCAATGGTCGGATGAATGACAATGCTGTCCCAGTCCCCGTAGTAAGGGGCGTTGCAATCGATCCATGCGGCGAAGGCCCGCCAATCGTCGAGTTTCAGCGATACGCCGTAGTGGCCCTTGGCGAGAGTCTTCATCAGCTCGCTCTCGTGTGAGCCCGTCGCATAGGGTCGTAACGGCAGCTTGTCGCCCTGGTAGCCGCCGACGCGGATGTAGCTGACATGCTTGATGAGATTCAGAAAGGAATCAGAGACGCAATGCTGGGGCCCCTGATCGCGACTGAAGCCTGCAGGCGCTCTAACCATTTCCTTGCCGCGCAGGTCGAAGCTCTTGTCTTCGCCCTCCGATCCATCGTGGCAGCGGGTACAGTTTCGGTCCAGCACGGGCTGCACGAACCGTTTAAAACTGAACCCGCCCGTGCCCCACGGCGGCGGCTCGATCTCCGACGGCTCGCGCTTGAGAGCCATGGGCGTTCCCGTTTTCCCTCGACGCGGCGCGGCCCCGTAGGATTCATGGCATCCGATGCAGCTCCTTGTTTCGCCCGGCATGAGGTTCATGAAATTCCGCATTCGCCTGATCTCGAGGTAGTCCTTGTCCAGTGCTTCGAGAAACAACTGTCTGTTCGGCGGCGCCCTGAAGCAGGCCGATCCATCTTCTTCCACCGGCACCGTTCCGAGCACCTCCCGCACGTCCCATCCGCTGTTCAGTCCCACGTCAACTCGCTGCGGAGTCGTGCGAACGCATTTGGAATGGGTCTCGAGAATGCGTAGATGTCTGACGGTACCGCGGGCGACTTCTTCCAGGCCCTGGTAGACATCGTGAACGATCAGTGTTGCCGGTTCATCGGGATCGGTTCCTTTGACGGTGTCGGGAAGGACGGTCGGGCTTCGGCGCGGCCGCACGGGTAAGGGTGAGTAGCAGGAGAAGTGCTTGTCGCGGTAAATCAGCTCCTTATTGCCATGAACGTCTTGAAGGTAGATCCCGTATCCCCGGTCGGAAATATCATTCCTGTCGAATGAATAGGTGACCAGGAAATGGTTCTCGGTCAACGGATAAGGCGAGTTGTACCAACCGGCGGTCGACCGGGCGCGTCCTGCATTGGGATTGCCTTTGGGCGGGTAGCGGGCCTCGTTTTTCATTCCTCTGTTTATTTCCGGGTAGGCGACCTCCGGGGTGACGCAGACCATCGAATCAGGTCCGCCTCGATGGCGTGCGAGGTCCACAATCATGATGGGGCCGACGCCAGTATTGTGATGGGCTGCTCCCGTGCAGATGACCTTGCTCGAGCCGGGGATCTGGCGTGCCTCGAAAAAGGCGATCGGGCCGCGGGAAAAAGCATAGTGATCACCGAACACCAACTGTGCGCCGGTACCGTCCGGATTGACCGACCAGAGTTGTTGGATGACGTTGAATCCTTTCATCATGTAATCCCAGCGTGTGTATATGATGCGACCGTCGAGAAGGATGCTGGGATAAAACTCGCCCTCTTTGGGCTCGGTGACCTGGCGAACATCCGATCCATCCGCATCCATCGCATACATCCCGCAGGCGAGAGCCCAGTCCCCACACTGCACGAACCGATTGGCCCGGGAGGACATGAACGCGATCCTGCCATCGGGCAGATAGCAGGGCTCGGTGTCTTCCGAATCGGGACTGTTGGTGAGACGTTTCAATCCTGTGCCATCGATTCCAACCTCGAAGATGTCGTACATGAGGCAACCCCCGCCCCGGTGGCCAGGCTTGCCGATTCCATAGGACGTCGGTCTACCCGGCCGCGGTGCGGCGTAGGGAAAAACGATTCGCTTCCCGTCGCAGGAGAGATCCGGTCGCCCGATACCGCCTCCGGCATATTCTCCAGTCAGAAGAGAGCGCACTTTTCCATCGGGTCGCAGCCCTTTCAGAATGCTGAGGTTTGCCCCGCGAGTCTGCGCCTCGCCGACCCGATGTGAGCACTGGTGCCTGAATCTGGGCCAGTGTCTCCGGACAAAGAGCAGCTCATCAAAATCAAGGTGAGGATTGCTGAAGGCCAGTTCGCGAATGGCCCATCTGGCTGCCAGATAAAGCCCGCGCCAGGCATTACCGTTCGCTCTGTTTTCTTTCACCAGCGCGTCCCGCCGGCTCTGAATCGCGTCCAGCTTCTGTTTTGCGGTAGACGCCGGCTTGTCTGCTCCGAGGGCGCGAAAGTCTTCGATCATCAACCGTCCCCGCTTCAACGCACCATCCAACGCTTTTGGGGAGCCGGCCTTCAAGCCGCGCGTAACCTGTTCCTGCCGCTCCCAGTCCTTTTCGATCAACTGCCTGGTCTGAGGTGAGATTTTCGGAGTCGCGCGAGCGCCTGACAGTCGAGGAAAGGGCAGAGCGAGAGCAAAGACCAGGAGGGCGAAGGCCGGCAAAGTCTCCCGTCGAATGGATTTCATTTGTTCACCAACTTGAATACTACGGCCTGATTCTTGAAGAACTGAGGGACGTAGAGAAGGTTGCGTTTGCGGTCGAGGCCGATGTCGGCAGGTGAATCTAATTCGGCGAGAGTGCGAACGGTCTTGCGGTCCGGCGAGACCGAAAAGACTTTCTTAGCTGGCAGGTCTGACACGATGAACGTGCCGTCATCGAGAACCTCGATGCCATCCAGCCTGGAAAAATGTGAAGCGAGACCGAAAGGCTGGGGCGGCTTTTTGCCTGCGGGATCCAACTCATATAAATCTACCACAGTCACACTGACGGCAAAGACGCGACCTTTGTGGCAGGTCACCCCGTTGGCCCCGGCCGGCGCAGGTATCTCTTTGACGCCGCCGTCAGGGCTGACCTTGTAGACCTTGCCGAGCACAGTATCGGAGACCCATACGGAGGTGCCGTCCGTTGCCAGGTCATTCAGCTTTTTCGTCTTGGGCAGATTGACTTTCTCGATCGCGCCGGCTTTCGCGATTGAGCAGCGCTTCAACTTGTCATTGTCAGTGAAGTAAAGGGTGCCGCCAAGAATGCACATGCCCTTGGGAGAGTGAATGACCGCTTCTGGCGCGCTGTCGAGCCAGCGCAGCTTCTTCATCTTGCCGCCAGGCGCGGCCATGGAGATGAATCCTTTACCGTCATCGGCCCAGTATTTCTTCTCCGGCGCCACGATGCTCGATATGAAGACGTTGCCAGTCGCGGAGTCAACGGCCACGCATTCCGGCACGTCAAGGTCTTCGATCACACGTATTCTTTCGAGAGTCCAGCCGCCGTTTGGGTCTTCTTCCGCCTGAGCGAAGGGGCAGGCCCAAATCAAGAAGAGAGACAGACCGGCAATGGTTTTCCTGCGCCACATGATTGAATCCTCTTCGCGTCGTGGCACTGAATCACAAAGGATGGGCCACGAATGAATAATGACTACGGACAGGTCAGATCGAAAATGCTGTCTGGATCGACGGTCTCGAAGCATCCTAATCTAATCCAAAGCGTGTGCAGAAGGCCAGCCCTGAAGATTCTCTTTCTCTGCTTCCGAGACCTGCTTACACCTCGTTGAACGTTAGTATCTTCCCAGATAGTCAGACCTCGTCGACAGGATCCTTGGTCATCTTTCTGGCCCTGAGGCAATCCTGTCCGGAATTGTCACCTCAACCACATCATCGTTACCTGTCCTGAGGCTTATGCAGACAATCCTGTCGGAAGAATTCACATCGAGGATGTATGTGCCGCGACATGATATGCACATCCATACCTGTTACTGCAATCACACGGATGAAGATGCAACTTTTGAGAACTACATCAATTTTGCGACCGAGATGGGAATGCTGTTTCTCGGCTTCGCTGAACATGTGTGGGACCAGGAAAGTGCGGCCCTGATCGACTTGATACGGCAGGATGTTGAGACAATGGAGATGCCGGAAGGTGCGCCGACGATCCTGATCGGCGCCGAAGTGGATGCAGATCCTTATCAACCGGACGGTCGGCCCCTGGCCGGGGAACTGACTGTTGAGCTCGATTATGTGGTGTTGGCGGCTCATCATGGCCTGCGTCTCGGGCAGCCGCGTGGGGAGAGCATTCAGGTCGGGAAGCTCACCGAGGCCGAAAGGGAATATTACGGTGACTCCTTCCTGGACTGGTACCAAGCCTGCATCGAGAGCGGGAACTACGACATCATGGCACACCTTCTCCGGTCCGCTGTCACCGGTGGCCTCATCTCATTTAACGATCGAAAGACGTTCGCTCGCGTAGCTGAGTTGCTGAGGCTGGCCGCGGCGCGCGGTATGGTGTTGGAACTCAATTGCGGCTGGAACTTCTATCTCATGAAGAACGATTGTTTTGAGTCCTTCATTGAACTCATGCAGGATGGGAAGGCGAATGGCCTGAAGTTCTGCATCAGTTCAGATGCTCACGCGATGGACCATTTCTGGACGACAGACCTCGAGTCAGAAGATCAGGTGACGACGAATCTCTCGCCTATTGGGTTCATCGAGGCCGCCGGGCTCGAGGAGACTGACTGGCTCGACCCGGAGGTGTTTCTGGACCGGCGAGCCCGAGAGGCAGAGAAACCCAAGTGAGTGGTGTTGGGTCAGCCATTACCGCTCCTTGAATACTCACCAAAGGAAATGAATCATGGAATGCCCGGAAAAACTGATCGCTACAGCCTCATTCATGCTTGCGCTTTGTGCAGTGCGTCCCACGGCAGAATCGCTTGCCGAGCCTGGTGGAATTGCCGAGGCGAACAAGGACGGTTCAGTGCGGATCGAAAATGAACTGGTCCGAATTCGTGTCAGTAACCGGCCAGGACTCAACTACGGCTTGACCGAGTGGTTCTTTAAGCCGACCGGATATGAGATGATCGATGTGCTCTACGGTCAGACCGATCACGTCCCTGGCCATATGCTTGGGGAAGCCTGGGACCCTGTGGAACTCGGAAACTACGGAAAGGGGCAGCCAAACGTCGGGAATCTCCTGCTCCCCCTTGCGCGTGGCCCCTCAAAGGACGGTTCGGCCGCCATGCTGGTGCAGGAATCCGTGGGCGAGTACCGATTGAGAAGGACTCTTGTTCTGCGTCGCGACCATTCCGTGCTGGAGGTCAGGTACGAGCTCGAAAACCTGACCGCGCTGCCGAAGGCGTTCTCGCTGCGACTGCACTGTGCGATGAGCCCCGGTGCCAGGGGAAAGTACCAGCGCAGAGATGACCTGATTTTCATGGACACGGAATCAGGTGTCTGCCAACTCGACCAGACTCTCCCACGGGACAGATACAATGCAGCATACGGAGCCGACAGATTCTTTCTGCCCGTCTGGGAAAAAGAGCCCCAAAGGCACTGGGTCGCCGGGAAACTCAAAACTCCGACACTCAAAGCCAACTGGGCCGCTCAGGTCAATTCGACCCACGGCGACGGGATGGCCTTCTCCATGGATATGGTAAATCTTGTGGGATTCTACAACTGTCCGGGTATCACCCTTGAGCCGGTCATGAAGGCGATCGCTCTCGAACCGGGCAGCACGTGGACGACCCATCTTTTCCTTTCCTCCTTCTCCGGAGCGAAAGGCGCAAAGGTGGTTGGGGCGAACGCACTGTACGTGGAACTGGAAAAACTCCACTTCACAGACGGGAAACTGAATGGAAGAATCATCCCACTTTGTCGCGGCAAGGTTGAGCTGCTTGACGCAGGCGGCAAGTCCAGTTTCACCGCCGATGCATCGCCGCAGCATCCCATCGAGCTGAAAGACGTTCAGGCGACTGAAGACTGGCGCCTCGAATTCTTCGGGAATTCATCGCATCGAATCGGCACAGCAGTTTCGGGCGGCAAGGTCGAACTGACGGACCCGCAGATTGCATTCACCAAAACACCGAAGCCTCGCGTCTGGCGTTCCGTGTTCAAATCCAAAGAGACCTCAGCCGCTCTTGCCAGATTCCTCGATGAGGATGATTACACCATCTATTGTGACTGGTCTTCATCCGAAGAGGTCAAAGCAAAGGCAAAGGAGATGGCGCTCCACCTGGGCCGGGGGCTGAGTTGGACGAACCCTCTCGGAAAGATGCTGGTCATCGGCGCTCCGGCTGACAACTCGGTCGTGTCGAACGCGGGCAAACTCAGGAACTCATTTGCCTCGGACTGGCCGGGTAAAGGCAAAGGCGCCATCGCGGTCTACGAGAATTTTGAGGAGACAGAACAGCCACTGGCAGTCATCGGGGGAAGTGACGATGACGGGGTTCTGTTGGCTCTCGACAGATTTCAAAAGGAATTCGTCAGCAAGAGGAAACCCCGCAAGGGAACGCTCCTCTGGGCTTCCGCGACGAACGCAAAGATCCAGCCTTACTCCCGGCCGCCACGCCAGTTGCCGGAGAAGATTGTTCTGGAATGCGCCAGAGGCGAAGTGGAGTCAGCCCAGGCGGTGATTACCGCTTACGAAGGAGCGATCAACTTTAAGTTGAGCGTGGACCCACTGATCGGGCCAGATGGCAAGGAACTCGGAAAGGTCCATACAACCCACTACCGAAGGCGCAATGGCCCCCTCTGGCTTCGCTGGGTGCATTACTATCCGGTGGACAGGAAGAACGGCTGGACGGGATACCCGGATCCGCTCCTGGAACAGAAAATCACTCGGCTCGATCCGGGGCAGTCCCAACCGGTATGGCTCACAGTTTTCATGCCCGAGCGAGCATCCGCGGGGACTTACCGGAGCGCCTTCAGGTATCGCCAGGGGGACGAAGAGCAAGTCATACCAATCGAAGTCAATGTGTGGGATTTTGTCATTCCCCGGGAGGGCCTGATAGCCGAGCCCTACATGCACTTGGATTACATGGCGCCAAGCACGGACCGTGAACTGCGGAGCCGTCATATTTTCAGTTTGGTCACCAATTTCGTCGACCACGGGATGAGAATTTTTCATATCAGCAACCCACGCTGCTTTCACTGGCATTACTCACCGGAAGGCGAATACAAGGGCAAGGAAACGAGTTGGCTCATTGTCAGCGAAGATGGAAAAGTCGCCCTCGATGTCAGCTATTTCGATTGGGTCATCAATGAAATTGAGACTGCGGCGAGGCCCTACAAACTCCGCTACATGATTTACATTCAGGCCCTGACCAACCTACAGCATATCTTCCAGCGCACGCTGCCGAAGCGTTTTGAAGGCAGGCCGAAGCGGAAGGGCCACTGGTATCAGAATCATTATGCCGAGGAAATGCTCCGTATGTTCAAGACGCACTCGGACCGCAAGGGCCTCACTGACCGCCTCGTGATTAAGATCTCCGATGAGCCGGCAGGCTTCGATCATTGGTGGGATACCTTTACCGTGGCAGCGAGAGAGGCCGACATCCCATTTATCACGGCGTTCAACAACATTGACTGGAAGCAGGCGGAGAAGGCCCTTGGTTCTCAGCTAAAAATATTTCAGCCTTTGTACCAGTTCTACAACGCGGAGTTCTATAAGAAAGCCAAAGCCGCCGGGCACCTGGTCGCGTGGTACAACTGCGGCCCGCCACCGACCATTCATGTGGGCTCGACAGCGTCCGAAATCCGCGGGTATCTCTGGCAGGCAGCGAAGCATGATCTGGACATCGTCTCATGGTGGGGCATCCAGTGCTGGTCTTCACTTGCGATAAACCTATGGACGAACCGGTACAGTCATCACCATTCGGTGGTGTACATGGCGCATCCCCACAAGCCGCCGAAGTACGTTCCCAAACGAAGCTGGATCGACCAAGCACCACTCGACAGCATTCGATGGGAACTCATAGAGAGGGCATCGAGGACACCCGCTACGTGACTCTACTTCGTCAGAAGATCGATGAAGCGCGTAAAGCAGGGAAAGATGACGCCGCGGAGAAAGCTCAGAAAGTGCTCGATGAAATCTGGAGAAACGTCTTCCCAACATTGAACGACTACGAACCGGAGTACGAGAGTATCTACGAATGCCGCCGAAAGCTGGCGAGAGCCATTCTCGAGCTGAGCGGAACGGCGAAATAAGCTGACTATGCCCGTCCCGTGTCAGAATTTCGTGCCGACAGATGGTGAAGTTCAATAAGCATGAATGTGCCACTTTCAGTCCACACCTTTGTTTGGACATCGTTGATAATCATCCAGAGTACCCAGACATCTTCCTCTTTAGAGCGCCGGGTAAAATCGCCCGCGGTAGTTGGGTCTTTTTTTCGAAGAATACGTCCATCATTATTCGTCATCTGGCTCGACTTTGACGTCGCCGACAACGCCTTTCTCCGGGTTCCATGTCCAAGTCTCCAGTTCAATGACACCTCGAAAGCCAGCCATGTGTTCCGTTTTGAGGTCCACAACTGGCCCCAACAGGTATGTACCTGATCGATAATTCATTAACCGTGATTGTGAGCCAGCCTGGCTGCGTCGAGAAACGAATTCGCTCCACG
>JASLXP010000173.1 GCA_030740295.1 Planctomycetota bacterium | reverse complement strand
TGGTCTTGTCTCAGTGCATTCAGGGATATCTGTTTTCTGCCGAATTTTAGACGCACAGAGCGTCTAGACGATGATCCAGGAATCAGAGGAGACGGAAAACTCCTCGTAGCCTGACCCGCTGTGGGTCGTACCAGACGGGCGTCCTCTCCCTGCAGATTTGAAAGAACATATGGCTATAACGGTCGAATGCACGAACCAGGATTGCCGGCAGCTTTTCAGTGTGTCGGAGAAGGAAACGGGCGAGGCATGCGAGTGTCCTGTGTGCAAGACTGAGATTGTGGTCAAGTCCACTGGTTCGGGCGGGCACTCGGCGACAGGCGCAGTCGAAAAGCTTGGCGGTTACGAAATTGTGAGACTTCTCGGTGAAGGTGGAATGGGGATGGTATATGAGGCTATCCAGGAGGGGCTTCAGCGCCGGGTGGCATTAAAGGTCCTCACTGAGCGATTAACGAAGGACACAACGTTCCTGGATCGCTTCAAACGCGAGGCGCAGGCTGCGGCCGCGCTCAACCATCCGAACATCGTGCAGGTGTTTGAAATCGGTGAGCACGAGGGCACGCATTTTTTCTCGATGGAATACGCTGAGGGCGAAGACCTGCACGAAAAGCTCCGCCGCGGCGGACGCGTTTCCTCACACGAGGCGCTCGACATTGTTAAGCAGACTGCTGCCGCGCTGAAGTACGCTCACGAGGAGCATCACATCATCCACCGCGATGTTAAGCCGGACAACATTATCCTGACAGCAAATGGGAAGGTGAAGCTGGTTGACCTTGGCCTGGCGCGCAAGACCGATACGAATACGCGGTTCACGCAGACCAATGCCGGCATGGGGACGCCCCACTACATGGCGCCTGAACAGACGCAAAATGCGCACTACGTCGATCATCGTGCAGACATCTATTCACTCGGCATCACGCTGTTTTTTCTGCTGACCGGACGCCGTCCGTTCGACGGCGACAGTGCGTTCTCTATCGCGGTTGCCCATCACTCCCAGCCTTTGCCTTCCCCGATCGATTTCGGGATCGACCTGTCGGAAGAAATCTACGCGGTGCTTACGAAAATGTGCGCGAAACTGCCTGACGAGCGCTACGAAGAATACGGGCCACTTATTGATGATCTGGATCGCGCTTTTGCCGGTGAATCGACGGTCGCCACTAAGGAACTTCCAAGCCTGACCGCCAGTGTGATGCCCTATGAGGCCAAGAGATCGACTGAGGAAAAGGAGCTCGTGTTTTCGGAGACCGTATGGCCTGAACAGTTGCCAACGTCTGAAACCCATCAGACGGAAGAACCGCAAGAAGTGGCGGCCGGGCAACTCAGCGACAGGACGTCTGCCTCGAGCGCCACAACGATTGCTCAGCGCGCGGTCACAGCAGCGCTCCAAAGCCGCTGGGGTGTGCTTGCGGTTGGCCTTGCGGCAGGTTGCCTCATCTACGGGCTTTCAAGTTCATTTCGTATCAGCCCGCAGACCCCAGAGCCGGAGGTCCAAGACAAAGATCAGTCACTGACACAGGCAACCACTTCGATATCGAGGCAAGAGCCACTCGCAGGTATTGCGCAGATCTTAAAGTCCCAGCCGTCTCCGCCACCGGAACCTGAGCCAGATACCCCGACCGCATCCAATCGTCTCGTGCCGAGCTTTGGCAGCCCTTTTCAGCAGTCCTCTGCCGATGATCTGTCGAAAAGGTACGAGGGAACTTTAAAGTTCATCAAAGAGAACCCGGACAAGTGCAAGTCTGTCCTTGCTCGGCTGACTGACCTGTCGCGAAGAAGTCTGGGCACGCTTCATGAAACACCGGTCCAGAGCCTTCTGCAGGAATACGAATCGAAAATGGAAAAAGCCGCCGAAGAGGAATTCACGAAACGTACTGCAGAATCTGCGAAGCTGGAAAAGCAGGATCAGAAGGCCGGCATCTCTGAGCTCTGGAGCAAATTCCCGGCGGAACTGCTGTCAGAGAAGATCGAAACCAGAATTCAGAAACTGTTGAAGGAGAAGGGGCTGCCGAAGCTGATTTTTCGTGATGAGCGCCCGACTCCATCTCCCTGAAGTAGCCGGCCACACAAACCCGAGCTGTGCCAGCCTCCGCCCTCCGACAATGTGCCGACAAAGAATCTTAAGTGCGTCGTTATTCAATGCCGTCACTGTAGCTGCCCAGCCTTTCAGTCTGTTGAACTGCCTCGCTCGATCTCTTTCAGCCACTCGATGCCTCTGGGGATGCCCTGGTCGATCATCGATTGGTAGTGATTGCCGGTCTTAACCGTAACGAAGTCGCATCTCAGGGACGACATCCGCATTAGCCTCGCAAAACGGGCAGAAGAGGCGAAGGGCTCGTTGGAGTCATCTTTCGCGTGAAACAGAAAGACCGGGCACCTTATCCGCATGTAATGGGAACGTGGCGAGCCCTGCGTCAGAAACTCCTGTACTCCAGGCAGAAATTTCTTAACTCCAGGATCCTGTATGATCTCTATCATCCTCAACTTCACATCAGTTGCCGGAGCGTACGCGATACACGCTTTAATCCGAGGCTCATGAGCGGCCAGCAGAAGGGATGCGACAGCGGCCGAACTGTGCCCGGCCGCGTATATGCGATTCGGGTCAACTTGCGGCAGTTTCGCCTTCACGAATTCCAACGCATTCCTGCCATTTATCACACCAGCCCCCGCAGCCTTGAACTGTTTGTACGCTGCGGCCATTGCGGCTGTTTCAGCTTGGTCAGATGCACAACTTTCTTTCATGTGACCATCCATGGAATAAAAGACCACGGCCATCCCTGCCTGCGCATAGGGCAGAACCTCCGCATGGTAATCATCATTATCCATTGCATTACCCGAGAGCAGATTGGTGCCTGCCGGCGCCACAAGAACACAGCCAATGGAGCCCGGAGCGTGATTGCCGGGTGGCAGGTAAACGCGCATTGTCATGGCCATCCCCGGTCCTGCGTTTCCAGGCACAGTGCCGAAATCAACGAAATAAACACTCGTGTCTGACGGCGAAAGCACCTTGGATTCGCCCAGTGCTGGAAACTTCGGCAAGGGCAGATTCAATGGGAAAAGCTCGGCGGACGGCTTCTCCGCAGCCTGCTCTTGCATTGCCAGAGAACCATATTGGATCGCTAATTTGGCCAGTGTCGCATCCAGGGGGCGACCATGCATTGCTTCATACTTTGTATGAATTGCCAGAAACTTCTTGGCCGTTGCCACATCGTTCGGCTCAAACTCCGCCTCCCGAATGGTGGATTTGATCTCATAGGCCGTCAGCTTTTCCATGGACATGCTGGTCGAAATGGAAATTGGGAATGTATGTTGTCCGCCAGGTGGAATCCTCTTCTCAATTTTCTTCGTTAACCCGCGGCCAGGCATGGCCATTGGAATCCCTCCCACATCTGAGGAAGTAAAACTCACCTTGCACCTCAGCGTTAATCGGATTACCGGTCGTGTTGACTGGTTGTAAACAGTCATGCTCGTCTTGAGCGAATCATTCATTCGAATCGAACCGACTTTTCTGTAGTGGAACTTCCCTGACGCGCCCGCGACCGCCACCAGGCCTTCTTTGTCATATTTCAGCTCTTCGACCAAGGCCTGCATCTGCGCGATTAATACATCTTCAGCCTGTTTCTTTTTTCTTGCCTCCTCGGCCCTCTCTTTGACCTGCTGAGCCTGTAGAGGCTCTAAGCGTACAAAGAGCTCGTTCAGCTCGGGCGACATTTCCTTGGCCCCGGTTTGCTTGATGAGTTCTCTTGCAGAATTCAGTTTTTTGAAAGCCTCCACATAAAGTTCTTCGGACTCGAGTCTCTTTGCCTCAGCAAGGTTCTGTTTTGCCTGCTGAACCATATTCTCCTTTACCTGTTTTCCCTTCAGAGGTCTGAGGCGTTTGTGAAGCTCGTTGTATTGATCTTCGAATGCCACAGAGCCGCCGCGAAATATGGCGTCTCGGCCTGACTCCAGTTCTGTGAATGCCTTTATGTATGCGCCGTTTTTTTCATGTTGCCTTACCTCTGCCAGGTTCTTCTCCGCCGTCTCGGCCCATATTCTCTTTTTCCTGATCGAGGGGTAGTAAGAGACATAGAAAGCCAAGCCGCCAAGAGCCAGAATTGCGAGAACGATGGCTGTTTTAGCAGCAGGTGAAGTGGGTGCTTTATGCATTTTGGCTCTTCCCATCTCTGCCTCCGAACATGATGAACTGTGTAATCCGCCCTTGAAGGCGCCAGACTGCAAAATTAGTTTTGGCAGCTCATAAAAGCAAGGTCATTCTCCAAATGGGAGGCCTGCCAGCTTGGCCCCAGGTGAATCAGAATTGAATGGATTGAGGAATGCTGAATGTCGATTGTGGATTTCTGATAGCAGCGCGTGGCTGTATCTTTTCACACGCTGGTGCCAGCCTGCCAGGTTCTGTTGCTTTGCTGGCCGTTTCGTTACTTCCGGCCGTAGGAGACATCACCCGGTTTTCATCCGGCGCGGCGTTCTCCGCCTACATCCGATGCGTCCCTCGAGAGAACTCCACCGGGAACGGAAGAGTGCCGGACGGCGAACATGAACGCCTGCCCCTTCGCAAAGACGGCAACCGGTATTTGCAGTCCCACTTCTACCTGGCCGCCGAAGTCGCCCGGCGTTATGACGCCGAGTGCGCCAACATCTACGTCAATTTGATGGCCAAAGGGCGACATCACAAACAGGCCATCAT